>CAZRUC010000320.1:0-3073 GCA_964603175.1 uncultured Anaerolineaceae bacterium | reverse complement strand
TCGGCGATGGGACGCGCGTCGCGCTGATCCAGGCGGGCACATTCCGCTCCGACGCAGGCGCCTTGCTGGGCCCGGTTCCGCGGATGATGTGGAACGGCCTCGTCGCCGACGAGATCGACGAAAACCACCGGATCCTGCAGGCGCTCAACTGTCTGCTGATCGAGACGCCTTCGGGGCGGGTGCTGGTCGAGACGGGAATAGGTGATCGGATCAGCGAAAAGGGCCGCGCGATGCGCCGCTACGAGGGGCCCTGGATCGTGCCGGCGCTGGAGAATGCGGGTTTCGACCCCGAGACTGTGGACGCGGTCGCGGTGAGCCATCTCCACTACGACCATGCCGGCGGATTGCTACGGGCCGACGGGTCTCTGGCATTCCCGCGAGCCCGCTTCGTCGCTCAACAGGCGGAGTGGGAGATCGCCATGAAAGACAACTCCCGCCTGGTGGCGAGCTACGACCAGCCGGAATTGCGTCTGGTCCGCGACCTCGGGTCACGCGGTGCCGTGGACGGTGAGACCGAGATTCTGCCGGGCGTTTCGGTTATCCCCACGGGCGGGCATTCGGCCGGGCACCAGGCCGTCCTCATTCGCGGCACTGAGCGGACCGTGGCCTTCTTCGGCGACCTGTGCATGCGGCCGTGGAGCGCCAACCCGCGATGGATAACGGCCTTCGACGACTTCCCGCTTGACTCGGTGGCAGTGAAGGCGTGGCTGTTTGCCCGCGCCGCCGACGAGGAGTGGACGATCGTGTTGTCCCACGAGCCGCGGCACCCGATCGGTCGGCTCCTCAGGGACCGCGACCGCTACCGCTTCGAAGCCGGGGCGTAGCCCGAGCGTTACGGTGGCGCAGCACCGGGCGAGGCGCCCGGGGCTGTTTCGACCGGGCCCCGTCGCTTCTGCCCGTCTCGACGTACAAGACCTGCAATTCCGGCCTCGCAAGAGGTTCGCTGCCCACCAGCTGGGCACATGCGACGAACCTCGTGTCTGCGCGTGGGTGAGCACGCTGGTTCTGCCCACTTCCAGGTGCAGATCTGACCGCTGCCGGCTAGACCGGTCGGAACTGATGCTCCATCCGGGCAGCAACGACGCCTCGGGAGGTGGCTCCAGTGCGAAGTGGTCGGATATGTACCTCCAAACGGGCATCGTGACGGCTCTAGCGTCCCGAATGCCGGACCTGCCCACCTGATGGACAGAATCGACGCCGTGAGGGCGCGGATGCCGCGGCGGCGCTCGAGATCGTTGCCTCTGCCGCCGGACGCTGTAACATCCCCGGCGAGCCCCCGTAGCTCAGTGGATAGAGCGCCGCCGTCCTAAGGCGGGCGTCGCTGGTTCGAGTCCGGCCGGGGGCGCCACACCCTGCTTCGTCCGGGCCGCGCGCTGCCCCGAGGCCCAGGGAGGCCCGAATGTCGTTTCGCCTTCGAGCGCTGACCGTCGTGGTTTACGCCGCTGCCATGGCCTATGTCGAGTCGGCCGCGGTCGTGTACCTGCAACGCGCCCAGTTGATCAGCCCCGAACATCTCTTCCCGCTGCAATCGCCGCAGGTGCTCGGCAACCTGGCCGGCATCGAGGTCGGGCGCGAGGCGTCGACGCTCTTCATGCTCGCGACCGTCGGCGTCCTGGCAGGCAGGCGCTGGCTCGACCGTCTGGCCTGGTCCGCCGTTGCCTTCGGCATCTGGGACATCGGCTACTACTTCTGGCTGTGGGTCTTCATCGGCTGGCCGCATTCGCTCGCGACCTGGGACGTGCTCTTCCTGATCCCGGTTCCGTGGGCCGGCCCCGTCGCGGCTCCCGTCGCGGTGAGTTTCGCCCTCATCGGGTTCGGGCTCGGCGCGGCCTGGCAGGTGGGGAGGGGGAGGGTGCTCCGCGTTTCGTGGCCTGGGGTGGCGTTGTCGCTGGCCGGCGGGTTTCTCGTGATCCTGAGCTTCACACTCGACATCCCGGATGGGATCGGCGACGTACCGCCGCCGTGGCATCCCTGGCCGATCTTCCTCGCCGGGATGGCGCTGGCGGCTCTGGCGGCGGTGATGACGCTGCGACCGGGCGAGGGGAGAGAGGCCGGCAAGACAGTCGAAACTGCCTGAACCTCGCAATCTTCGATCTCCGCAGATTCGTGTCGCGCCATCCTCCGGCCGATTCCTGGGAAGGAGGCATTTGGCCTCCGAGGCGCCGGCCCCAGCCGGCCTACCGGCCAGGAGCGGACATGGACTCCAGCACTCGGACCGACTTCAACGAGCTTGTCGCGCCGATGCTGGGCCTGGCCGAGCGCCGGCTCGAGGAGCAAGGCGAGTTCCGACCCTTCGGGGCGCGGGTCGCCGCCGGCGGGCAGCTGGCGGTTATCGACGTGGCCCCGTCACTCGAAAACCCCTCGAACCCGCTCATCATCGACGCGCTCTATGCCACTTTCCGGCTGGAGGCGCGCGCCGGGACGATCAGGGCCTGCGCGGTCTGCTGGGATGCGACGGTCCCGCGCGAGCAGGGCGGCGGCCTCATGGACGCGATCGCGATCGGCCTGGAGCATCGGGACGGCGATCCGACGGTGATCGTCCAGGAGTACCAGCTCGGGCCGTCGGGCGAGATCCATTTCGAGGATCCGATAACGGTCGCGGGTCGTCGCCACGTCTTCGGGAACGTGCTCTTCTGCTAGCGGCCGGGACTAGGACTCGCGGCCGAGGCTCCGGGCGCGGGCGTGCCCGCGCCCCGGTTCGCGGCCGAGGCTCCGGCGGCGCCGCCGCCGCGCCGAGTCAGCTCTGACACCCTCTGCAATGGCCCGAAATCGTCACGTGCGATAGATCTACCGCGAACCCGAGCTCTTTTTCCAGAGCCTCGACGATGGCCGTCGCCGTGGCCGCTCCGATCTCCGATGTGGACCCGCAACCGATGCAGTACACGTGACCGTGGACCTGATCGGGCAGAACGTGATACTCCTCGCGCCCGCCGGGACCGTGGCCGTGCCGAACCAACTCCAGGTCCTCGAGCATGTCGAGGGTTCGATACACCGTCGACGGCGTGGTAGTCGGATCGAGTTCGCGACAGCGGGCGATGATCTCGGTCGCTGTCACGTGCCCCTGGTGCTCGCG
>CAZRUC010000319.1:0-3088 GCA_964603175.1 uncultured Anaerolineaceae bacterium | reverse complement strand
TGAAGTCGACCTACTGGAAGGCGATGGGCTATCCGGACGGCATCTACCGCGTCGGTCCGCTTGCCCGAGTCAACGTCGCCGACCAGATGGGCACACCGCGCGCGGACGAAGAGCTCGCGAAGTTTCGCTGGCGCGTCGGCCGAGTGGCTAGCTCCTCTTTCCACTACCACTATGCACGGCTGATCGATACGCTCCATTGCATCGAGAAGATCGAGAGCCTTCTGCGCGGCCCCGACATCCTCTCGAAGCACGTTCTGGCCCGCGCGCAGGTCAACCGCAACGAGGGCATCGGCGTCTCCGAAGCGCCTCGCGGCACGCTCATGCACCACTACAAGGTCGACGATGACGGCATCGTCCAGTGGGCCAACCTGATCATCGCCACGGGCCACAACAACATGGCCATGAACCGAGCGGTCCTCCAGGTAGCCCGTCACCACGTCAAGGCCGACAAGCTGACCGAGCCGATGCTCAATCGGGTCGAGGCGGTCATCCGCTGCTACGACCCGTGCCTCAGCTGCTCGACCCACGCTCTGGGCAAAATGGCACTCCGAATCCAGCTTCTCGGGCCCGACGGTGCGGTCCTCGACGACCTGGCCCGCTGAAACTCGGCGAGAAGCGGGCCGGCGAGGCAGGGTCGACGAGCCATGGCCGGAACGCTGATCGTCGGCTACGGCAATTCGCTGCGCAGCGACGACGGGCTGGGCTGGCATGTGGTCGCCCGCCTGGCCCAGGATGCGAGGCTGCAAAGTGCCAGCGTCCTGTGGCAGCACCAGCTGACACCCGAACTCGCTCACGACATCGGCCAGTCTTCGCTCGTGGTCCTGATCGACGTCAGCGTCGAGCAGGAGCCGGGAGTCGTGGCCGTACGCCGGCTCGAGGCGACCTCGAGCACGGCATCGGCCTGGTCGCACCACGTCGATCCGGAATCCCTGGTCGCGCTGGCGCGCGAGCTCTGGAACGCGTCGCCTGATGTGTTCGTGGTGAGCGTGGGGGCCGGGTCCCTCGACGTGGGCGAACGCCTGTCGCCGGCCGTGGAGGCGGCGCTTCCGAAAGTCGTCGAAACCGTCGTCAGCCTCGTTACCGAGCACGGCGCCGAGACCTGAACCCGTCCCCGCGGGCCGCTGCAGCACGCTTGCAACAACTGGCGAGTTTTTGCGTAGAATTGCGTCATGTCCAAACGACTTGCGGAAGTAGCTCGGAAAGTCGGCGTAAGTGAGGCCACGGTCAGCCGCGTCCTCAACGAGAAGCCGGGAGTGTCGGAGGCGACGCGCCAGACGGTGCTGACAGCCCTCGACGTCCTCGGCTACGAACGCCCGACGAAACTGCGAGGCGAACGGGCCCGCCTTGTCGGACTGGTGCTGCCGGAGCTGCAGAACCCGATCTTCCCGGCTTTCGCGGAGGTGATGGGCGCGGTCCTGGCGCAGCGTGGCTTCACCCCGGTGCTCTGCACGCAGACCACGGGCGGCGTATCCGAAGCCGACTACGTGGACCTGCTGCTCCAGCAACAGGTCTCCGGGATCGTCTTCGTCGGCGGGCTATACGCCCAGGCCGACGCACCGCACGAGCATTACGCGCGGCTCGCGGCGCGGCGGCTACCCACCGTGCTCGTCAACGCAGCGTTCGGCGACCTGGGCTTTCCTTGCGTGTCGTGCGACGACTCGGTAGCCATGGAGCAATCCATGGGCCACCTGATCTCGCTGGGCCACTCCAGGATTGGCGTGCTGATCGGCCCGCCGGACCACGTTCCCTCTCAACGCAAGCTCGCGGCGGCGCGTGTTGTGGCCGCCAAGGCCGGCGTTTCTCTGGACGCCGACCAGATCGTGCACTCGTTCTATTCGCTCGAAGGCGCACAGGCTTCGGCGATGCGCCTGCTCGAGGCCGGCGTTACGGGCATTGTTTGCGCCAGTGACCCGATGGCCCTCGGCGCCATCCGGGCGGCGAGACGAGCCGGCCTGAACGTGCCCAGGGACGTTTCGGTGGTTGGCTTCGACGATTCGGCACTGATGACCTGCACCGACCCGCCTCTGACCACGGTGCGACAGCCGATCGAGCCCATGTGCCGCACGGTCATCGAGCTTCTCGTGTCTCAGATCGCCGGGACGGGAATGTCCCACGACGAGTTGCTCTTCGAGCCCGAACTGGTGGTCCGAGGGTCCACCGCTCCCCCCGCCGTCGTAGCCGCCACAGTCCGCTAACGGCGCCTCGCTCCTTCCCGGCCCGAACCGGACCGTGTGGCTGCTCGTCTGGCCCTGGCACGTCAAGCTTGCGAACGCACGTACTCAACTTGCGTGCTCGGAAACAACTTACAAAGTCGGTCTGTCAAGATCTTGCGTAGAATTATCGGATAGTGTACTTTGCGCTGGCGGCCACCAAACGCCCGCCCGGTGAGGAACCGGCCGCTCGACCGGAGCAGAGTCCAAGTGACAGACGGGGCCATCGCAGAGACAGCACCAACGCAGTCGGCCGGCATTGAGGGCTGGTCGCAAATCACGTTCGACAGCGACCAGCGTTGGTGGCGTCACGCCGTCATCTACCAGGTCTACGTTCGCAGCTTCGCGGACGGCAACGGCGACGGCATAGGCGATCTGGCCGGAGTGCGCTCCCGCCTACACTACCTCGCGGACCTGGGCGTTGACGCCATCTGGTTCACCCCCTGGTACGTGTCGCCCCTCGCCGATGGCGGATACGACGTCGCAGACTACCGAGCCATAGATCCTGCCTTTGGGTCGCTCGCCGAAGCCGAGTTGCTGATAGCCGAAGCTCGAAACCTCGGCATCCGCACGATCGTCGACATCGTTCCCAACCACGTCTCCGACCAGCACGCCTGGTTCCAGGCGGCGCTGGCCTCCCCGCCCGGGTCGCCAGAACGGGCCAGGTTCTGGTTCCACCCGGGTCGGGGGGACGACGGCAGCGAGATGCCCAACAACTGGCTGTCGAACTTCTCGGGCCCGGCCTGGACTCGGACGCGAAGCTCGGACGGCACTCCTGGCGAGTGGTACCTCCATCTCTTCTCGCCCGAGCAGCCCGACCTGAACTGGAGCCACCCGGACGTTCGAGCCGAGCACGAGTCCGTGCTCGAGTTCTGGTT
>CAZRUC010000318.1:0-3112 GCA_964603175.1 uncultured Anaerolineaceae bacterium | reverse complement strand
CGACCTCGAGCGGATACGGCAGGAAGAACTCCCCGGGCTCCATGATCGGCGGGATGGGGCTCACGACCTGCTTTCGCGAGTGGCAGTTCTCGTGAACCAGGGTGACTATGTCGTCGACCTTGTCGTCTTCGATCCCGACCAGGATCGTCGCGTTCGACTGCTTGAGGAAGCCACCCGAGCTGTGCAGCCACGTCGCCCGATACTGGTGGGTCAGCAGGGCATTTATGAGGACCCGCGCGTCCTCGTTGTGAACCACGGCCACTACAAGCTTCACGGGCCGAGTATATGCGGCGCCGAATCTTCGGCGGGTGCCGTTCTGTCGCGCGCCGTACAATCGAGTAGCTTCATCGTCCCCGCGCCAGGAGGAACCGTGTCCGGCGAACGAATGTCAAGCAAGAGGTCGGCTGGCGAGTTGTTCGCCGCCGCAGCAGCCGCCGTAGCGCGCGGCGATGACCTCGACGACGCCCTCGCCCAGCTGCTCGGTCTCGCGGCCGAATACGTCGGGGCGAGCTCGGGAGCCATCTACATCCTCGACCAGGACCGCGACGAGCTGTCGCTCACGGTCTCGTCCGGGGTCCCCGCCGAGATAGCGCTCGAAGCGGCGGAGATTGGACAAGTCACCAGGAGCCACGATCCTCTGGCGGACGCTGCCCGATCGCGCGCGCCGTTCAAGGTCGAGGACGCCGCCCACGTCGCCCTATTGCGCGGAGCCAAGACCGCGATGCTTCTGCCGATGGTGGTCCGGCGCGACGGTATCGAGCTGGCCCTGGGCGTCTTGGCGCTTGGCTTTGCGGGAGCCGCGCCCGATAACGAAATCCTGGCCGGCGCCGAGCCGCTTGCCGATCTGGCCGGGGTGGCCGTCGAGCGAGCCCTGGCTCTCGCGCTCGGGTCCGAGCGATCCGAATGGTTCGATCGATTGGCCCACATCGATCCGCTGACCGGCCTTCCCAATCGCCGAACGGTCGATCGCATCCTCGAAATGGAAGTGGCTCGCGCCGGGCGGCAAGGCGTTCCCATGAGCCTGGCCCTCGTGCAGATCGACTGCTATGACGAGGTCCAGCTGGCCGCCGGCAACGCCGCGACCGACACTGTGCTGCGCCTCGTGGCCCAGGTCCTGTCCGAATCGGTTCGGCTCGTGGATACCGTGGCGCGCATCGCCGACGGGCAGTTCATGCTCATCGCCCCCGGCCCCGACGGTCTCGTGGTGGCCGAGCGACTGGTTCGCGGCGTGGGCGCGCTGCCGGCTGTCGGCAAGATCGCCATGTCCGCATCGGTGGGTATGGCCAACTTCCCGCTCGACGGACGCACACCCGACGAATTGCTCGCGGTAGCGGAGCGAGTCATGGCTGAAGCGCATGCGGCCGGCGGCGGAAGAGTCGGTCTGCAGCAGGCGATAGCCGAGTAGCAGGCTCTCAGGTAAAGATCGTGCCGCTGGCTACGGTCGGCCCGGTGGGCGTCGTGACTCGGTCGTTGGGCTCGATACAGACCTGCACCCACAGACTCGCGGCCCGAGGCACGTTGTCCATCTGCACGGTGCCGTCGCCCTGGGCGTTGACGGTGAAATAGCCCGCCAGCAGGGTGTCTTTGGCGACGGTGACCCAGACCATGTAGACCTGATCGCCTGAAGTGGGCGCAAGGCCATTCACGTAAACGTAGAGGTGGCCGGTGGGCTTCAAGACGGCCAGCCCTGCTGCGTGGCTGGCGCCCTGCGGCATCAGGCCCGCGTATACGTTCCCGGGGCCCCTGTAATCGAACGAGGCAGACGGCGACGTTCCGGCCTTTGGTTCGACTATGACGCCGAACCCGTAAGCGACGACCACGACCACCGCGACAGCTGCGGCTACCCGCGTAGCCCAGGCCAGCGCCCGGCTACGGCGAGATCGGCGGGCCGACGACAGGGAAATTACGGCGCCACTGCTACTGCCACTCGCCACTGCCGCGGCGGGCTCGGCGGCTCGGGGCTCGCCGGCGTCTGCGCTCCGCGCGATTGCGGCAACGCGATGCTCGGCAGGCTGAGAGATGCGCGGATGCGCGGCCAGGTCCGCCTGAGCGGCCGCAAGGACGGCGTGGCGAAGTCGAGCGGGCGGCTCCACGGGTTCGAGAGAGACGGCGAGATACGGCAGCACGCCCCCCAACTCGCGCAGCTCCGGATGGGGCTCGCGGCAGGCGAACAGGTGCTCGTGGACGGCCGCCATGTCGGCGGCATCGAGCGCCCCCAGGACGAAGCCCGGGGCGAGCTCACGAACGCGGTCGCAGCGAATGGTCATGTCAGTGCCCGGCCTTTGCCGCGGACACGACGGGCATCCGCTCGCCCACGCCATCGGTTACTTCGAGCAGCTCGCGGCGCAGCGCCACGAGGCCGAGACGCATGCGGCTCTTTACGGTGCCCAGCGGCGCTCCCGTCCGTGTCGCGATCTCTCGCTGAGTCAGGCCGTCGAAATAGGCGAACTCGATCGCTTCCCGCTGGGCGGCCGGCAGCCCTTCGAGCGCGGACCTGACCTGCTCGGCGTCGAGCCGGCCGGCGACCTCGGGCCAGATGTCGGGCAGTATCAGCGCCGCCGGGACGATGTCGTTGGTGTCGTCGTCGAGCGTAACGCCGTGCTTCTGGCGCCTGATCGTGTCGATAGCTCAGTGACGGACGATAGCCAGCAGCCAGCCACGGACGCTGCCCTTCGCCTCGGCGTAACGGGCGGCATTCCGCCACAGCCCGAGGAACGAATCCTGGACGACATCCTCGGCCAGCCCCGGCTCGGTCGTGATGCGCAGGGCAAGGGCATACGCCATCGCGTGATGGCGGTCATATAGCGTTTCGAGTCCGCCGATCTCACCGGCGGCAACCTGCCGCATCAATTCGGCCTCCGATTCCTCGGCCGCAAGCTCCTGGTCTCCCTCCAGGGGTGGAGGCGCTCCCACTTGAGCCCTCACTTCTTCATTCGCAGCGGATCGCGCTGCGGTTCACTCGAAACGCTCGCCAGCCTAGTCGTTTTGGTTTCCGTTTGGAATGCCGCCGCCCGAGCCGGCTGCAGGGAGAGGATTCGCGGCAGCAGCGCGTCGAGGAGCTGAGCCTCGATCTGGTCGGGCGCGTCGAGGCCGTCGACGACCAGGAACCGCT
>CAZRUC010000317.1:0-3122 GCA_964603175.1 uncultured Anaerolineaceae bacterium | reverse complement strand
GGCTTTTCGCGAGGAGCCCATCAGGTATTTGGCTGTGGCGGATACGCGCACGTCCTAGGCTCCTACTTCAAGGCGGCGGAGCGCTCGGTGTGCTTTCCGTGCCCGCGGAAGGTGCGGGTCGGGGAAAACTCTCCGAGGCGGTGGCCGACCATGTTCTCGGTGACGTAGACCGGGATGTGCTTCTTGCCGTTGTAGACGGCAACGGTGTGACCGATGAAATCGGGGAATATCACAGACGCCCGAGACCAGGTCTTGACGACCTTCTTCTCGTTGCGCTTGTTCATCGTCTGAACGCGGCCGAGGAGCCGCGACTCGACGAACGGCCCCTTCTTGACCGAACGCGACATGCTTCTCTCTCCTCCAGCCTATGCCTTGCGATGCCGCGAGCGGACGATCAGTCGGCTCGACGGCTTCTTGCCGAGACGGGTCCGGTAGCCCATGGCAGGCTTACCCCAAGGGGTCTTGGGCGGCATGCCTGTAGGCGACTTACCCTCACCACCGCCGTGCGGATGGTCTCGGGGGTTCATGACTACGCCGCGGACTTCCGGCCGCAGGCCCATGTGGCGGGCACGACCGGCTTTGCCGAGGCTCTGGTTCTCGTGGTCCAGGTTCGAGACCTGGCCGATGGTCGCCATGCAGCGCAGGCTGATTCGCCGGACTTCGCCCGATGGAAGTCGAACCTGTGCCGAGTCTTCTTCCTTGGCGAGCAACTGAGCTGCCACGCCGGCCGAGCGCACGATCTGGCCGCCCTTGCCCGGAACCAGCTCCACGTTGTGGATCGTGGTGCCGAGAGGGATATTGGCGAGCGGCAGGGCGTTCCCCAGCCGCGCCTCGGCCTCGGGACCGGCGACGACGACGTCCCCGACCTTCAAGCCCGCCGGCAAGAGCATGTAGCGCTTCTCGCCGTCCACGTAGTGGAGCAGCCCGATGCGAGCGGAACGGTTGGGGTCGTACTCGATCGTGGCGAGCTTGGCGGGAACGCCGAACTTGTCGCGCTTGAAGTCGATGATGCGGTAATGCCGCTTCTCGCCGCCGCCACGGTGGCGGACGGAGAGCTTGCCGGCGTTGTTCCGGCCGGATCCGCGCTTCTGGGCTTCCAGAAGCGGCTTGTAAGGCTCCTTGGTCGTGATCTCCTCGAACGTGGACCGGGTCATAAACCTGATCCCCGCCGAGGTTGGCTTGTAGCTACGAAGCGGCATCTCAGACGGCCTCGAAGAACTCGATCTTCTGGCCGAGGGCCAGCGTCACGATCGCTTTGCGCCAGGGAGTGGTGCGGCCGGCAACCCGGCTGCGGCGCATCCCACCGCGCTTTTCCTTGGTCTTCGTCGTCAAGACGTTCACCTTGGTCACGTTGACCTTGAAGATCTCCTCGACGGCGGACTCGATCTGGATCTTGCTGGCGTCGTTGTGGACCGCGAACGTGTACTTGCCACGCTGCGACTCGTCCATGGACTTCTCGCTGATGACGGGATGGAGGATGATCTCGTGCGCGGTGAGGCTCACGCGTACACCTCTTCCATGCGACTGAGCGCCGACTGTTCGATGAGAACGGTGTCTGCATTCAGAACGGCGATCACGTTGAGCGAATCGGCCCGGATCACCTCGACGCGCGGAAGGTTCCGCGCGGAGAGGAGCAGGGTCTCGTCGCTGCCGGGGGCCACGATGAGGACGCGTCCACCGCTGCGGCCCAGAGCCTCGATGATCGCGACCATGTCGCGAGTCTTGGGACCCTCAAGGCCGAACGCGTCGATGACGCGAACCGCGTCGTCGTCGAGCTTGGACGTGAGAGCGCCGCAAAGCGCGAGGCGCTTCATCTGCCGGGGCAGCCGCTGTACGTAGGAACGCGGGTGCGGTCCGAAGACCACGCCGCCGCCTTCGAACTGCGGCGAACGGATCGAGCCCTGGCGAGCGCGGCCGGTCCCCTTCTGACGGTAAGGCTTCTTGCCGCCGCCGGAAACCTCGCCACGCCGCTTGGTGTCGTGGGTGCCCAGGTGGCGTCCCGCCATTTGGGCGGTCACAACCTGGTGCAGGACGGCTACGTTGACCGGAGCGGAGAAGAGCTCCTCCGAAAGCTCCACTTCGCCGATCTCTTCGCCGGTCCTCGAGTACAGGGTCGTCGTCGGCATGACTAGGCCTTCTTCACAAGGATCAGCCCGTGGGGGGCACCGGGAACGGAGCCCTTCAGGAGCAGAAGGTTGCGCTCGGCGTCCGCGCGGACGACCCGCAGCTTCTTGACCGTGGCCCGCTCGTCGCCGAGGTGGCCGGCCATGCGCATGCCCTTGTAGACGCGACCCGGCGTGGTGCCGGGGCCGATCGAGCCGGGCGCGCGGTGATGGTCGGAACCGTGGGTCTTGGGGCCGCGCTTGAAGTGGTGGCGCTTGATGTGGCCGGAGAAGCCCTTGCCCTTCGACACGCCGGTTACATCGATGATGTCGCCGACCTCGAACAAGGTGACGTCGAGCTTCTGGCCGACGGTATAGGCCTCGTTGCCTTCCTTGTCGAGCCGGAACTCACGCAGGACCGCGAGCTTGGGCAGGTTCTTGAGCTGCCCCGTCTCCGGCTTGTTGAGCTTCGACGACTCCTCGATCCCGAGCTGCACGGCGGCATAGCCGTCGCGCGCCGACGTCCGGATACGAGTGACGGTATTCGGCTCGACGGCCACGACGCTCACGGGGATCATCGTGCCGTCCGCCTGGAATATCTGGGTCATGCCGACCTTGCGGCCGATCAATCCGATGCTCATATCGCTACATCTTGATTTCGATGTCGACGCCCGCTGCAAGCGAGAGCCGCATCAGGGCGTCCACGGTCTTCGACGAGGGCTCCAGGATGTCCACGAGCCGCTTGTGAGTGCGGATCTCGAACTGTTCCCGACTGTCCTTGTCGATGAACGGTGAACGCAGGACGGTGAACTTCTCGATACGCGTCGGCAGCGGAACGGGACCGACGACATCCGCGCCGGTCCGCTGGGCCGTCTCCACGATCTGCGCCGCCGACTGATCGAGCAGTCGGTGGTCGTATGCCTTGAGGCGGATTCGGATCCGCTGCCTTGCCATCGCAGACTCCGGTTACTCGGTGATCGAGGTGATGGCCCCGGCGCCGACAGTGCGGCCACCCTCGCG
>CAZRUC010000316.1:0-3123 GCA_964603175.1 uncultured Anaerolineaceae bacterium | reverse complement strand
GCTCGGCGGGATCGCTTTCGGGCTGATCGGGGCGGTTCTGGCGCTGGCGAGTGTCATCTCCGTCGTAACCGGCGTGCCCCGAGAGGCTCACGGTCTGGCGCCGCTGGCAGGGTTCGCCGACCTGGGCAGCCGGTTCGGCGAGTTCTCGCTGCTTCTTTCCGCGGGTATTGCGGCCCTCGTGGCCGCGACAATCGTGGCGCTTCTGGGCGCGCGCCGACTACGGCCCGGGCCGGCGGGGTTTGAGCTGGTGGTGCTGGGCCTCGCCATCGAGGTATGCATTCTGGCCGCGAGCTCGAGGGTCGGGTACGCGGTCGATGGTGGCGTCCTGCCGGCTACCGTCGCTTGTCTCACCGGTGGCGCCGCGATAATCGCGGCCGGTGTCGTCTCCATCTTGACGCCGATAGTCGTCGCAACCGGAGACCCGAGATGACCGAGCCGGCCGGTCTTCCGAGACGCCGCTCCCGGCGTGGAATCGCCGGCATCCTGGCCATCGAATTCATCGCCCTCTGCCTGGTCGTGGCTTCCGCTCCGGCGGCCTGGATCTGGCTGGACGGCTCGCGGCCGAGCGACGTCATTGCGGGCGCGTCGGTCGGGCCCGGAGCTTCCAACGACGCGACGGCGACCCTCGCCGGCTCGGGCGGGCCACTCCAATCCGGCACTTCCCAGTCTCCCGCCATTAGCGCCTCAGCCGCCGTGTCCGTCTCACCGCCCCCGGCGCCGACGCCAACCCTCCCGATCGGCGATGGAGCCTGGGTCGCCACGCAGAACCTTCCGTACACGGTCTGGGGCGCCGGCAGCGCTCTTCTCAACGACGGCCGCATGTTCGTCGTCGGCGGGACCCCGACCGCAAGCAGCGCGACGGCGAAGGCCAGCGCAGAGATCTACGACCCGCGGAACGGCCAATGGTCGGCCACGACCGACATGCTCCATGCACGAGCCTATCCGATGGTGGTGAAGCTGAACGATGGTTCGATTCTGGTCGCCGGCGGAGCTTTCGACGGCGCGCCGATCGACGCGGCGGAGCGCTACTCACCGGACTATGGCGGCTGGATGCAGGCCGGCACCATGAAATCGCCGCGAACCCAGGGCACCGCCACGTTGCTCGCCGACGGGCGAGTCCTGGTCGTGGGCGGCGGCAACACCGCTGCGCCAACTTTCGCGGCCACGGCAAGCGCCGAGATCTACGACCCCGCCACCAACGCGTGGACGGTGGCGGCCTCGATGTCGCTGCCGCGCACGCTGCAGACAGCCACACTCCTCAGCGACGGGGAGGTTCTCGTGGCCGGCGGTGCGACCGCCTACACCGGCGGGCTCGGAACCGTCACGGCGAGCGCCGAGATCTACGACCCGCGGGCCGACGCCTGGCACGCCGCGGCGCCGATGTCGGTGGCTCGGTATATCGGCTCCGCCGCGGGACTTGCGAATGGGCAGGTGATGGTCCTCGGTGGCTGGTCGTTCACGACGGACTTCGACCCGAGCCTCGCCACGGCCGAAATCTACGACCCGGCGGCGAACCACTGGACGGCCACCGGGACGATGTCCACGGGGCGGGCCCGCTTCGGTCTGGTCGCGCTGGCCGACGGCCGAGTGCTCGCGGCGGGCGGCGTCGGGCCCACATACAAGATGCTGGCCACGGCCGAGCTCTGGGATCCTGGCACAGGCAAGTGGCAGGTTACCGGCTCGCTCTCGGCCGCCGTCATGTGGCCCGCGATAGCGGTTCTCCCGGACGGCCGCGCCGTCATCGTGGGTGGGGCGCTCGACACGCGAGCGGCTCGAACGACCGCCGTTTGCGCCATCTACGCTCCCGCGCCGCGCTAGAGGAGATCCAGTGTCGATCGCCAGGACTCGCGTTGGGGTCATCGGCTGCGGCGACGTTGCGCACCGCCGCTACCTGCCGGCGCTTGCCGGCCTGGCCGACGAGGTCGAGCTGGTCGCGTGCTGCGACGCCCGCGCCGAGGCCGCCGATCGAGCCGCGGACGCGGTTCGCGGTTGGTCGCCCGACGTCCGCGCTTTCGCCGAAGTCCGTGACCTGATCGAGGCTCACCCGGACGCGGTGTTCAATCTGACTCCGCCGCCGTTCCATGCCGAAATCACGTCCCAATTCCTCGAGGCCGGGATCCACGTCTTCTCCGAGAAGCCGCTCGCATCGACCGTGGCGGAGGCCGGCGCGCTGATCGAAACGGCACGGTCCCACGGCGTGCTCCTTCTCTGCGCGCCGGGTTCGGCTGCGACTCTCCGCGTCCGCTGGTTGGCCCAGGTTGCGGCGTCCGGCGCGCTGGGGCGTCCAACGCTGGCCGTCGGCCACTTCGCCGGCTTCGGCCCGGCCGGCTGGAAGCTGTATACGGGCGACCCGACGGTCTTCTACGGCCCCAAGGTCGGGCCGGTGTTCGACCTCGGTATCTACCGGCTGCACGAGATGACCGCGGTACTCGGACCGGTGCGACGAGTTCAGGCTGTCGGCACGATTGCCGTTCCCACGCGCACCGTGGTCGCAGGCCGGCTGGCCGGTCGCACAATCGAAGTCACGGCGCCCGACCACGTGCTCATGAACCTCGAGTTCGCCTCGGGAGCTCTCGGGCACGTGCTCTCCAGCTTTGCCGTCGCCGCAACTGAGGCGCCTTACCTGGAGGTCCATTTCAGCGGCGGATCGATCAACCTGACCGGCGATCCCTTCGACGCGCCGCCCGCCCCACACATCCACTTCGTCGACGCCGGGTCGACGGAACGGGCGCCGAGCCTTCCGCCTCTCGATGCCGATCCGCGTTCGATCATCGAGACAGGCGCCGCTCATTTCGTGGCCTGCGTGCGAGGCGACGAGAAGCCGATCCTCACTGCCGAGCATTCAAGGCACGTGCTGGATGTGGTACTGCGGGCCTATGAATCGATTGCCGACGGCCGGTCACACCAGATCGAGACCACCTTCTGATGGGGCCCTACCCGAGCCCATCGGACCAGTGGCCCGGCGCCCCCGGAGGCTGGGGTCAGGCGGCTCCAGTGCGTCGGCCTGGCAGTTCCGCAAACGCCGTCTCTCTGGTCCAAGTCGCCGCCGGGGTCGCAATCCTGGTGTCGCTGCTTCTCTCGTGGTTCGATATCGCGGCCGGTTACTTCGACGTCGGTAGCTCG
>CAZRUC010000315.1:0-3131 GCA_964603175.1 uncultured Anaerolineaceae bacterium | reverse complement strand
GGTCGGGCGCTTCGAGGCCGGCCTGACGCCGAGCTTCGGTGAACTCCCAGCTTGCGGGCACGCGCACCTGAACCACGTCGACGCCTTCGCCGACGCAGGCTCGCGTTTCGCGAGCGGCTCCTCGGACTTCCCCTGAGACCAGGACGGCGCCAAGAAGCGGCTCGGGGGCAGAACCGAGGACTTCGCGCATTTCACGTGATGCGGTCTTGTTGGCGTCGAAACGGGCCAGGGCCGATTCGATCAGGCCCAAGGCATGGCGTTCGGCCGCGGCAAGCCGTTCCGGCCGGGCGAGCAGCTCCTCCTCGAGCGCAAGGTCGACCGAGCCGGCCGCGACGTCCAGGGCGAGTTCGCGAGGCGTAAGCTCGTACTCGAGCAGAGCCACGGCGAACGGCAGCAGGATCCCGCGAGCCAGCCGCGCCGGCTGCGACCCGCAATACGCATCGGCCAGCGCCGCCGCGAGCGGCCTGCCGGACCGGTCGAGACCGTCGATCCCGAGCATCCGCAGAACGGCGCGCTCCTGGGCGATCGTTGCCGACCGGCGGGCGGTCTTCGAAAGTCCGGCCGCAAGATCGAACGCCCGCCGGCGTACTTCCTCCAGTTCGCCACTTATCGTGCCAACGCTCACCAAGCACCTCGCCATGTGACGGCCTGCCGGAACTCAAGCGCAGAGTACGCCCTGTGAGTCTATCGAAGCAGCAGTCGGCGGGGGAGCTCTCGATTGGCCGCCGGTTCAAGCGGCCCAACCGGAGGGCCGATTTCTCTCCCAGACGAGCCTTTCGCCGCGATGGGCAGCGCGCCAACCTGCCTGCTTGTCTGTGACTTGGATCGATGATCGCCGATATCGACATGAAGCCGGCCGTTCACGATCGCGTTCTCGTCGAGGCAGAGCTCGACGGGAAGGTGATCAGCTTCCGCGCGGTCGCCGTAAACGTCCTTCCGACGGCGATCTGGCTCGGCCTGGTGCGCCCCCAACCCCAACTCGAGCAGCTCAGTCGCGATCAGCCGTTGCATCTGACATTTCGTCGCGACAACACGGGCATGATTGCCGCCTCATCGTTCATCGGCCACCTCGGTGCCAGCCGGTCTCGTCTCTTCGCCGTCACGTGGCCCGACGACCTGCGGTTGATACAGCGACGGGCCCATCTGCGCCTGGACGCGCAATGCCCGGTCGAGTACACGATCGCGAGTCAGAGTGCGACCGGAAGCCCCGGCCAGACCGGGCAGGGCGTGTGCTGCAACCTGTGCGCCGGCGGCGCTCAATTCCTGGTTCGCGGCGGCCCGGACGAAACGGTCGCCGTAGGCGACGAACTGGATCTCAGGGTCGCGCTGGGTCACGACGGCGTGGTCTTGGCCGAGGCGGTCGTCGTTCGTGTGGACGACGCGGCGACCATGGTTCTCGCTCCCGAAGAGCTGGTTCGCGCCGGCTCCACGGGACCTCGTTCGCTCATCGCGGTGCGCTTCGAGTCCATCTCCGACGTCGACCAGGACAAGATCGTGCGCTATATCTTCTCGATCCAGCGGCAGAGCCGCGAGGGCCCGAGCAAGTCGGTCTGAGTCGGGCGCTATTCCTCGGCGAAGCGGTGGTAGACGCCGGCGACCCGCACCATGACCGCTTCCCTGAGAAGCGCGGCGAGCGCGGCGGCGCAGTCGGGCGCGTCTGGATCGGAATCCATGTCGGCCCAGAAGACATATTCCCAGCGAACGCCGCGGCTGGGCCTGGACTCCAATCGCGATAGGTTGATCTTCCGCTCGGCGAAGCAACCCAGGCACCGATACAGGCTGCCGGGTACGTTGCGAACCGCCCAGACGAGCGTCGTCTTCATCGGGCCGGCGAGGGCGGCGGGCGCGAAAAGCGACTCCGGCATGTTCTCCCTGGCGAGCACGGCAAAACGGGTGCGGTTGGCGGAGCCGGTCTGGATATCGTTGGCGAGGACCTCGAGGCCATAGAGCGGCGCCACGCGAGCCGAGGCGACTGCGGCCGCGCCCATCTCGGCTTTGTCGGCGATCGACTTGGCAGCACCCGCCGTGTTGTAGCTCGTCATGACCTGCCACGGCCGGGAGCGCAGGAACTCGTCGGCCTGGTCCAGGGCCTGGGCGATGCTGTAGACGCGCTCGATCTGATCGAGCGTCTGCCCGGGCATGGCGAGCAACGCGAGGTGGACCGGGACGGTGACCTCGGCCACGATCCGGATCTCGTCGAACTTGAAGAGCAGGTCGTAGATCTCACGGACGCTGCCCCCCGACGAGCGCTCGATGGGGACGACCCCTGCATCCGCGGTCCCGTCCTGAACGGCCTGGAACACCGCGCGCCAGGTCGGCAAGGCGACCGCCTGCGGAGCCACGAAAGCGGACAGCACGCCTTCTTCGCTGAAGGCGCCTGGTTCGCCCTGAAACGCGACACGGGGCGAGGTTACGGACGCTGGCGATGTCATCAGATCTACTTGCCGTTCGGCGGCGCAAGGGTGGTGAAGTGGCGTTCGTCGCGCCGCCGCACCTCCGCACCAGTCTTCCAGATGGCGTACTCGAGCGAGTCGCACAAAGCCAGACACGAGGCAGCGATGATGTTCGTCCCGCTGCCCATCGTCGACCACTCGAGGGGACCGTTGGATGAGTCGATGATGACCCGCGTATGGGCGCCCGTAGCTTCCCCACTGTCGAGGATGCGGACCTTGTAGTCGACGAGGTGGACGGCGTCCAGCTCTGGGTAGAACGCGCCGAGCGCCTTGCGCAGAGCCGAGTCGAGCGCGTTCACCGGGCCGTTGCCGTCGGCGGCGGTGTGGAGCACTTCGCCATCGACTTCGACCTTGACCGTGGCCTCCGCCAGCAGCTCGGCGCCGCCGCGCTGCTCCACCAGCACGGTGTAATCGCACAGACTGAATGGGCTTTCGTAGCCGGCCTTGTGGCGCTTCAGCAGGAGTTCGAAGGAAGCCTCCGCGCCTTCGAACGCGAGGCCGTCGGCTTCGAGCTGCTTGATCACCTGGCTGAGGGCCTTGGGGTCGACGTCGTCCATTTGCTGGCCGAGCTGTTCGGCCCGGAGTTGGGTGTTCGCCTTGCCGCCAAGCTCGCTCACGACCAAGCGCATGACGTTGCCGACCGCGGCCGGATCCACGTGCTGGTAGGCGGTGCTGGCG
>CAZRUC010000314.1:0-3136 GCA_964603175.1 uncultured Anaerolineaceae bacterium | reverse complement strand
GATCAGGCCGCTCGGAGAACTTGGGAGCGAGAAGGAGACGGGTTGGACGGGGCGAATGGAGATCCGAGGATCGTTCGGGAAGGCCAGCGCCGCTCCGGGCGACACGCCGACCACCTTCGAGCTCTGACCGTGCTCGGTCGCGCCGTCGATCAGACCGCGAACCACAGCGGCAACGTCATCGTCCGAGAGGGGCCGGCTGCTCCCCGCCGTGGGGCTGAGGTCGAGTTCGAAGAGCAGGCTGTCGCGATCGTCGTCGGCCGGTCGCGAGACAACTCTGACGACCTTCCCGTCGACGTTGACCTCGAGCAGGTCTTCCCCCGCCGCTGTCATCGTCTCCACGATTTCCCCCTCGCTTCATCCGGCGTGGCGTTCTCACCGGAGTCCTGCGGCCGATCGAGCCTGCGCTCAGCCTACGACTTATGGCCCAAGCTGGGTAGTACTCCATACCCCCCTGGATCGCCCAAGAAAAACTGCCACGACGCGGGCCGAACGTGCGAGCCGTGAAGGACCCGGCGCTCCGGCCTCCCTGCGACCAGCAGCAGGCCGCACGCTGATACCAAGATCAGGAGGAGCGGAATCGCGAGCCACGGATCGGGCAGACTCGGCGATGCCGGCGCAACCATCGAAGCGCCACTCGTCCAGGTAACGGTGAGCTGGGGCGGATTTGCGCCCTCCCGCGAGGAGAGCGACACGGCGGTGCTGTTGGCGGTCGACAGACCGAAGCTGTAGGTTCCGTTGCCGGCGATCGCGGAAGTCGCATCGATGCTCGTCCAGGTACCCGCGGTGATCTTGCCCGAGCTCCCGAGCTTTGTGGCACCGAAGGGCGGAGCGTTCGCGTCGGTGATCGCCGTCTCGCCCCAGGTGCTATTCGCGACCGAATAGAGGTCATAGCCCGTCGTCTGCGCCGAGTTGCCATAGACACGCAACACCGCCGATTTCACGGGCCCTGTCAGGCCGGTCACGGTGAAGCGCAGGAATGTCCGAACAATGGGCGAGCCGTCCAGCCGGACTTGAGTCAGAGTGCCGAAGTTGGACCCGGGAGTCGACGCGTCGACATAGCTATCGGCGTTCGGTGTGAACGTCGCGGTGCCCGGAGGTCCGCTCTGAGCGGCCGTTGGGCTCGGCGTTGGGCTCGGCGTCGCGGTTGGGGTGGGCGTCGGACTCGTGGCTGCGGTGGGCGTGCTGGTCGGACGGTTCGTCGGGGCATTACCCGAGCCCGAGCCCGAGACGACCACGAGTTGGGGCGGAACCAGGCCCTCTCGCGACGAGAGTGAGACGCCCGTGCTGTTCGTGGTCGAGAGCCCGAAACTGACCAGGCCGTTGCCGGTGATCGCGGAGGTCACATCGACGCTCGTCCACGTGCCGGCTGCGATCTTGCCCGAACTGCCGAGTCTGGTCGGGCCGAACGGGGGCGAGTTGGCGCTCGTGATGGTGGCTTCGCCCCAGGTATTGTCCGCGACCGAATAGGCGTCATATCCGGTCGTCTGGGCGGTGCCGGCCCAGACTCGCAGCGTGGCGCTGGCGACCGCACCGGTGATTCCGGTGACGTTGAAGCGCAGATACGAGCGGATCACGGGCGATGCGTCGACTCGCAGGCTTGCGAGCTTGCCGTGAGTCGTGGTCGGGGCGGATGCGTCCACGTAGCTATCGGCCACCGGGCTGAATGTCGCGGCGTTGCCGGCTGGGGGGCTGGAACTCGGCGGAGCGCTTGGGCTCGGGCTCGGGCTCGGACTCGGGCTCGGACTCGGGCTCGGTGTACTCGGCGGTGTGGATCCCGTGTTGTGGCAGGAGGCCGAGCCGCTATCGGTGAAGCTGCCCGCGGCAGGCTCGAAGTTCCAGTCGTAGCTGCCGGCATGTAGCGTCAGAGCAAGCACCCCGAACGTGGTCGCGTTGCGAACCACGCTATTGGCAGCGACCGTTGCGATAGAGGTGTGGTTGGCCCCGCCGGTGCCGACGATGAACTCGCGCATGCCGTTCGGGTCTGCAACGCCGTTTGCATCTTGAGGATCGAACCGCTCGTAGATGTGGTCGTGGCCGTCGAGCACCAGGTCGGCGTGCGCCGCGTACAGCTGCTTCCAAAGCCAGTAGCTGTTCTGCGCGGCTCGGCCCCCGGAGCTGAACAGCGGGATGTGCCAATAGGCGAGGATGCACTGGCTCTGGTGCGCCGCCAGGTCGGCGGCCAGCCACATGCCCTGAGGCGACGTGGGAATGCAGCCGCCCGCGTCGCTGCAGTTCGAGTTGAGGGCGATCAGGTGCCAGGCTCCGATGTCGAAGCTGTACCAGCCCTGACCCGGAGTTCCGGCGGCCGACCCGAAGTAGTTGAAATAGCCCGCGGCGCCGGCGTTGGAGCTATCGCAACCGGTCGTGGGCGTCGAGCCCCCGTCCGTCAGGTACTCGTGGTTGCCGGGGATCGGGTGCGTGATCGACTTGACGCGTCCCCAAGTGGGATCGTAAGCCTGCTGGTACTCCGGCAAGCTGCCGCAGTAATGCTGGTCCCCCAGAGCCAGAACCGCGCTGAAGTTGCCGTTCACGAGGAGGTTTGAAGTCGCCTTCTGCTGGCACTGGGCGCCGTTGAGTGAGCCGTTAAGGTTGTTGTAAGCGGCGTTCAACGGGTCGCAGCCGTAGTCGCCGGCGGCGGCGATGATGGGGTCGCCGGCGGCGGCGACGGCAGACGTGGAGAGCGCCGCCACCGCGGCATTGCCCGTCAGGGTCAGTATCGCCGCGAGTAAGACGCGGCCCCCGATCCTAAGGCCAACGTGGAAACCCCTGCCCCTCGTCCGCATGTTCCACCCCTTTCCTCGGGGCGGAACCTAGTCTTGCTCGGACGATCGCGTAAGGGCCGCTGGTAGGCCATTTGTACCAGGGACCTACCTGACCGGCCCTACCCGGACGCCGGCCATTTCGAGAGGTTAGCTGCGGCTGCCTCGTCGTTGGGCTGCAACGACCAGAAGACCGAGAGAGCCGAACGCCGCGCAGATCAGGAGAGCCAATAGAGGCGTGGCGTCGCGCCCATTTTCCGAGCCGGCGCTGGTTGCAGGCGGGGTAGCGGCGTTGACCGGAATGCCAGTCGCGCCTTCGAGCCTCTGACTCGGTTCTGCCGTAGGCGTGCCGGTAACGCCGCCGGCAATCTGAGTAG
>CAZRUC010000313.1:1428-3138 GCA_964603175.1 uncultured Anaerolineaceae bacterium | reverse complement strand
CCAGGTTGGCGAAGCCGTCGTGCCCGCCCTTCGGGGCGTCGAAGCTCATCGAGAGCGCGTACGTGGCGGTCGTCTTGCTGCCCAGCGGCGCCATGCCCCACAGAGTAAGGATGTTGCTGCTCAGCTCATCCCGCTTCGTGTCGGCGGTCCAGCCGGTGTCCACGGCCTGGACGAGAGTGCGACCGGTCAGGTCCGCGGCGGTGTTGTCGTACGTTCCGCCGAGGATCTTCGCCGTCGTGCCTTCGAAGCTGTCCTTCACCGTCGAGTAGGAGGTGCCGTAGTTGGTGCCGGTGCCGTTGGTTGCGCCGCCGCCCACGAGGAACTCCTTACCGTTGAGACTGTAGCCCCAGGTCGCCCTCTTGACGAAGTTGAGGGCCGGGGTCACGTGCGAGCCCGCGACGGCGCAGCTCGCCGGCGTGGTGCCGTCCGGATAGCAGTTGTCCGATCCCCAGTTGCCGTGATCGTCGGCGTAGTAGTCGACTGTGACACGAGGGCCGTCGACCGTGTAGATGTAGTAGCCGATCGTGTACGGGTCCTGGGAGACGGACGTCTCACGGCTCTTCTGGTTCACGAGCGTGACGGGATCCACCCAACCGCTGTTGGTCAGCGCCTTGGGCGTGTAGAACTTGCTGCTGTCGGACGCGCCGATGATCTCCTGAACCTGGGACTTGCCGTCCGGGCTGGTCACGATCGAGCGCTGATTGATGTGGTCGTGGCCACTGATGTAGTACTTGACCTCGTTGGCCTGCAGGCTGGCGAAGAACGCGTTCTGCATGTCCGGGTTCGAGTACGTCTGGCCGACGAACGCGGTGTCCTGGTGGTTTTCGGCGATGAGCGGCTGGTGCGAGAACACGAACGCCTGCGTGGTGCCGCGGGTCTTCTCGTTCAGGCGGCTGCTGATCCAGGACTGCTGGTCCGCGATCGAGTAGCCGTAGTTGTAGCCGTTGCCCGGAGCCACGTTCTTGCTCGGCGTGACCCACGGATCCACGATCACGAAGCGAGCGTTATTGCCGGGAACGCCGTAATCGAACGAGTAGCTCATGCCGTTCAAGTCGCTGCTGACTGCTGTCGGGCTGCTGAAGTTGCGCGCGCCGAACGTGTTGCCGAGGCCGCGAGTCTGCGGGTAATCTGCCTGGAAGGCGGGAATGGCGAAGTCGTTCGCCGGGCTCGCGTAGGTCTCGTGGTTGCCGCGCATCGGGTAGAAGCCGATGCCGGCCTTGTACAGCGGCTGGGCCGCGGCAGCGCGCACGGCTTCGTCGGCGGTGTTGCCGTTCTCGGTCAGGTCGCCGACCTGGATGACGAACTTGACACCCGCCTTGACGAATTGCGGGTTGATCTGGTTGATGATCGACACGGAAACCGCGTCCGGATTCGCGTTTGCCGGGTCGGTGGTCGTCCACTGCGTGTCGTCCATGACTCCGAACGACCAGGCCTGGCTGCCGGACTCCGGCTGGCCCATCTTCGCGACTGCGCCGGGGATCGTCGTGCCGACGATGGCCAGCGCCGCGACTACGCCGAGCAGGCGAGATCGCTCAGTAACTAGCGTGCGCCACATGGTTCCTCCTCCGCGAGCCCGAAATCCCCCGGGCTTGGGTTGGGACGTCGGGGCCAATGTGCGGGCCTCGTGTTTCCGGGGGATTAGCAGACAGGCTTCCGACCGTTAATCCGCATCTGGCCCGGCGGCTGGGCGGGGAGCGCGGGGTGGCAGCA
>CAZRUC010000313.1:0-1328 GCA_964603175.1 uncultured Anaerolineaceae bacterium | reverse complement strand
CGCACACGTCTGTGCGGCTACTATTTGTGGCCGGGAGGGCTCATTGGAATTCAGACTGGTAGGCCCGCACGATGTCGAAGCCTTGGCCGACGTGTTCGGTGACATCGATGCGACATTCTTTCGGCCTCACCCATTCACGCGTGCAGAGGCGCGCGCGATAGCGGATCGAACGGGCCCAGATGCCTACGTGTTGCTGTTCGATGATGGTCGCCCGGTCGCATACGGGATGCTTCGAGGCTGGAACGAAGGCTACGCGACGCCCTCCCTGGGCATTGCCACCAGGACAGATTCCCAGCGGCGGGGCTTCGGGCGGCTGCTGATGCAGCACCTGCACGATCTCGCCCGCCGGCAGGGAGCCAAGAACGTCCGTCTCCGCGTCCATCCGGACAACACCAAGGCGCGCCGGCTCTACGAATCGCTCGCGTATGAGTACGCCGGGCGGGATCGCGGTGAGCTGGTAATGATCCTCGACGTCAGCCTGTCGGACCCGGATGGGGATCCCGCTCCTTGAGCGGCGACCTGTAGGCCGGGAAGTATTCGGGATCGAGGTTCCCGCGATCGCCCACGGCGATGCGGCGCGCCTCGACCAGATCGGCGTATGAACGTCGATCGAGGATCCACCGCCCCGTAAAGAAGTCGTGCCTGCGAGGCGAGAAGCGTCGCTTGAACTCGAAGAGCGAGTCCTCGTGCGCGCCTCGACCGCCTCCGAGATGCAGAACGTAATTGCCGCGCCGCTTCGCCCACCTGGCCGCGTCGTCGATGAGAACCTTGTAGGGAGACACCGACGCGAGCGCCTGATCTGCTGCGACGAGGTGCTCCTGCACGATGCCCTCGTATTCGGTGAAGAGCCCGGCCGCTCCGATGACGTCACCGACCCGGGTCACCAGCAGGTGGATGTGCTCGCCCAGCGCTTCCCGGAGGCGGCGGAAGTTGTCGGCATCGAAAAAGTAGTACTCGTCCGCGTCGTTGCGGCTCATCGTCTCGTGATAGAGCCGCGTGAACGCGCCGAGGTCCGTCCACTCCTCGTCGTCGATGGTCGTCTGGCCTATCTGGCGGTAGTTCCGGATCTGGCGGCGCAGGCTCTCCGAGTACCCGGACAGGATGGCGTCCTCATCGATCGTGAGGTCGATGGAGACGGTCCGGCCCATCGCGGCGACGGCAGGCGGATCCGCTTCGCCGTCGCTCGGCCACTTGATCGGCTCCAGGACCGCCGCGTTGCCGAGCAGGGGGTGGAATCTAGTGAACGTTGCCACGACACGTTGTTCCTGCCAGATCCCCACGAGCGCGGTCCATGCCTCGGCCACGAACTCGTCACCCGGAACACAGCC
>CAZRUC010000312.1:0-3138 GCA_964603175.1 uncultured Anaerolineaceae bacterium | reverse complement strand
ATGCGCCAGGCCGGCGAGCAGGCCATCTACGACGCGGGCATCCCGGCGCTCCCCGCCGAAATCGTCAAGCTCCTGGGCCGGCTCAAGTTCCGCACCAGCTACGGCCAGAACGTCCTGGTCCACTCGGTCGAGACCAGCCGCCTGGCGGCGATCATCGCGGCCGAATTGGGAGCCGATGTCCAGGCGGCGAAAGTCGGCGGCCTGCTGCACGACCTCGGCAAAGCGGTGGACCACGAAACCGAAGGGCCGCACGCCCAGATCGGTGCCCAGATCGCGCAGCGCCACAACCTCTCACCCAAGGTCGTGAACGCCATCGCCTCCCATCACCAGGAAGTCGAATATGCCTCTATGGAGGCTCCAATCGTCCAGGTCGCGGATGCCATCAGCGCGTCTCGACCCGGAGCCCGCGGCGAGTCGATGCAGACCTACGTCCGACGCCTCGAAGACCTGCAGGCTATCGCGGAGAGCTTCGAGGGCGTCGAGCGCAGTTTCGCCGTGCAAGCCGGCCGCGAAGTCCGCATCCTCGTGCGGCCCGAGCAGATCGACGACTTGACGGCTACCAAACTCGCCCGCGACGTC
Source organism: uncultured Anaerolineaceae bacterium (assembly GCA_964603175.1). Lineage (GTDB taxonomy): Bacteria > Chloroflexota > Limnocylindria > Limnocylindrales > CSP1-4 > Fen-1039. The sequence continues at coordinate 2,559 of CAZRUC010000312.1, read as the reverse complement.
GTCAAGAAGATCGAGGCTAGCCTGACTTACCCGGGCCAGATCAAAGTCACGGTCATTCGCGAGACGCGCGCCATCGACTACGCCCGGTAGCCGCCAATGCCGCGCGCGTGCCGGATCCTGATGATCGGCGACCTGATCGGCAAGCCGGGGCGGCTGGCGGTCGAGGCCATCGTGCCCGACCTTCGCCTCGAGCTCGAAATCGATCTGGTCACTGCCAATGGCGAGAACGTCGCCGGCGGGATGGGCCTCACAGTCTCTACGGCCGAAGCGATGTTCCACTCGGGCATCGATGTGATCACCTCGGGCAATCACATCTGGGACAAGCGCGAGATGTACCAGCAACTCGACCACGACGAGCGGATCCTGCGGCCGCTCAACTACGGCTCTGACGGCGTGCCGGGTCGAGGCTGGGGTATCTTCCACGCTGCGGACGGCACGCAGGTCGCGGTGCTGAACTTCCAGGGCCGGACGTACATGCAACCGATCGACAACCCCTTCACCGATTTCGACCGCCTGATCGAACAGGCCTCCGAGCCGCTTCCGCCGGTGCGCGTCGTCGACTTCCACTGCGAGCTGACCAGCGAGAAGAACGCCTTCGGTATCTACCTAGACGGTCGCGCCAGTGCAGTCGTCGGTACGCACACCCATGTTCCTACGGCCGACGAGCGGATCATGCCCAAAGGCACGGCCTACGTGTCCGACCTCGGAATGGTCGGCCCGCAGCACAGTGTCATCGGGTTCGATCCCGCGACTGTCGTGCCGCGCTTCCTCAACGCCCTGCCAACTCGCTTCGAGGTCGGTTCCGGGCCTGTCGTCTTCAATGCATGCCTGATCGACGTGGATCCGGTCTCCGGCCATGCCCTCGCGATCGAGCGGATCCAGCGCGTCGTGGAGGTCTGATACGTGGCAGGCGTTGCGCCGCGCGCCACCACGGACTCCGTTCGTTACCGCGGAACCGCCTATCGGGCAACCAGCGGCCCGCGGGTCGTGCCCGCCTATCCGTCTCGCGTCGATTTCCACACCCACAGTCGCCGCTCCGACGGAGTGCTCGAGCCGCATGACCTGATCGCGGCCGCGGCCCAGGCCGGAGTACGCGTCATGGCTCTGTCGGACCACGACACGCTGGCCGGTGTGCGCGAGTTGTGCGCGTCGGGCGCGCCGGAACTCCCCCTGGAACTGCTGCCCGGCGTCGAGATCAACAGCGTCGCCACAGGCATCGACGGCCTGTGGGAGGGGGAGCTCCACATCCTGGGTCTCGGCGTAGATCCGGACGACGCCGCGTTCGAAGCCGCTCTGGATCGCCAGCGCGAGGCACGGGCCATTCGCTTCGAGCGGATCGTCGATCGGCTGCGTGACCTGGGTTTCTCGGTCGACCGCCAGGCCGAAGCCGTTCAGGTCGAGCCCGGCGCGTCGCTGGGCCGGCCGCAGATCGCCCGCCTGCTCGTTGCCGCCGGCCACTCGAGCAGCGTGGACGACGCCATGCAAACGCTCCTGGCACGGGGACGCCCCGCGTACGTAGACCGTCAGGGCTTGGGCCCGGCCGAGGCAATCGCCGCGATCCGAGCCGCCGGCGGCCTGCCGGTGCTGGCCCACTTCTCCGACGCGGCGGACCGGCTCGACCTCATCAGGGAGCTGATCCACTCCGGGCTGGGCGGCCTCGAGGTCCACTACCGCAAGTTCGACGCCGAGACGGTAGCCGAACTGGCCGCGGTCGCCGCCGATCTCCGCCTCGTCCCCACGGGGGGCAGCGACTACCACGGCGACGGCGAGACATACGCCGAGGCTCACAGCGCGCTGTTTGTGCCGGACGAGGACGCCGCGGCCGTGTATGGATCGCTGGGCCGGCCGCTCGGGCTCGAGGTCACGGTCCCATGAGAGGTTCGGCGCCGACTTCTGCGCGAGTTCCGGCGCCACGCCTCGGTGCACTCGCGGCGCGATTTGCCGCGGCGGCACCCCCGGTCGTTGAACCGGGCCTGGCCGAGTTTCGCCCCGAGGCCATGGCGATGCCGAGCTTCCACATGTGGACCCTGGGCTGCCAGATGAACGTGAGCGACTCCGAGGAGATGGCCGGCCAGCTGTTGGCCGCCGGTTGCGAGCGCGCCCTCTCGATGGAGACCGCCGACCTGATCGTCATCAACACATGCGCGGTCCGCGAACATGCTGAGGCGAAGGTCATCGGCCGGCAGGGCCAGCTCGCCGCACTGAAGCGTGAAAAGCCCGGGCTCCGCGTGGTCCTGACCGGCTGCGGCGTCCGCGAGTCCGAGCGCGCCGGCCTCGGCCATCGATTCCCAGCCGTCGACATGTTCCTGCGCCCTGACGAGGAACCCGAACTGGCGCGTCGCCTCGGCCTGGTTTCCGCGCAGGCGCCGATCGGCCTGCAAACGGTCGAAACCGCGGCCACGACCGTGGTGAACGGCCGGGCGGTGAGCGCAGCCGACCACCTGGCCCCGAACCGGGCAGTCGCCCTGGCGGAAGGCCGGGTCGCCCGCTCCTCGACCATCTCGGCCTGGCTGCCGATCGTCTACGGATGCGACAAGACCTGTACCTATTGCATCGTCC
>CAZRUC010000311.1:0-3150 GCA_964603175.1 uncultured Anaerolineaceae bacterium | reverse complement strand
CGGCACCGCCTCAGCCGGCGCCGGCACCGTACGGCCGGGCAGCCAGACCAGGACGACCACGGCCCCCACCGCGACGATTACCGCCCCGATCCCGGCCGCCGACGACATCCCGGCCACGAAAGCCTCGCGCGCCGCGGCCAGCAGCATCGGGCCGTGGTCGCCGCCCAGTCCCGAGGCCGCGACCGTGGCCGATCCCAGGGAGTCCCGCACCGCCGAACCGAGCCCGGCCGGGAGGCCGTCCACGCCCCCGGGCAGGCCGGAGAGGTTCGTCGCCACGGCATCGCGGTATCCCGAAAGGAGCACGCTGCCGAGCACGGCCACCCCGAGGGCCGAGCCGAGTTCGCGGGTCGTGTCGTTCGTCGCCGATCCGACACCGGCCCGCGCCTTGGAGACCGCGCCCATGATCGAGTCCGTGGCCGGGGTCATCGCCAGGCCCATGCCGAGCGCCATGACCAGCAGCATCAGCGCGAACACCGGATATGGAGTGTCGACCGCCAGCCGCGAGATGAGCCAGAGGCTGACGGAGAGTGCCGCCATCCCTCCGGACAGCAGAAGCTTCGGGCCGATTCGGCGTAGCAACCGCGAAGAGACTATCGAGCCGGCAGCGACGCCGATCGCAATCGGCAGCATCGCGAACCCGGCTTGGACCGGCCTCAAGCCCCACACCAGCTGCAGGTACTGCGTCAATCCAAAAGTGGCGCCGATAAGGGCGAAATGAGCGACCGTTTCGGCGAAGCTCGCGGCTCCGAACGCAGGCTTCGCGAACAACCTGAAATCGAACATCGGCGCGCTCGTGTACAGCTCCCAGGCCGCGAAGGCGACCAGCAAGGCCGCGCCCGCGCCAACCCGCATGAACGTCTCGGTCGAGCCCCAACCCGAACCGGGCGCCTCGATGATCCCGAAGACGAGCGTCGCGACACCCGCTATCGATAGGACCGAGCCGATCGGATCCAGCTTCTCGGGGTGCTCGTCGCGCGACTCGGGTACGAAGTGGAGCACACCGACGATTCCCACCAGCACCACCGGCACATTTACGAGGAAGATCGCGCTCCAGTTGAACGCCTCGAGAAGCGTTCCCCCGACGACGGGCCCCAGGACCATGCCCATCCCGGCAATCGCAGCCCAGGTCCCGATCGCCTTGGGTCGCTCGTTCTCGTCGAAGAGGTTCGTGATGATCGAGAGCGTCGCCGGCATCAGCAGTGCTCCGCCGAGGCCCATCACACCCCGGATGGCGATGAGCTGGTCCGGCGCGGAGACGAACGCCGTGGCGGTCGAAGCCAAGCCGATCACCGTCAACCCTCCGAGCAGCAACCGGCGCCGTCCGAGCCGATCCCCGATCGTCCCCGAGGTCAGCAGCAAGCCCGCGAAGACGACGATGTACGCATCGACCATCCATTGCAGCTGCGCCCCGCTGGCGCCGAGTTGTCTCGAAATCGTCGGCAGCGCCACATTCAGGATCGTGTTGTCCAGCGTGACGATCAGCAGGCAGAGGTCGATCACGGCCAGTGCCCACCATCGCATCCTGAATTGGTCCATTCGCCCTGCGTCGGTCCCGACCTTCACCGCGATCCTTCCGTGCATTTCAAGACTCCTCGCTTGCTCTGCCGACAACTCGGCTGCTGGTGCCCAACCCGCCATCCCGGCGCTGCGTACGGCGTTATCATAGCGTACAACGTACGCACTGCGTCAAGTGTTCGCGCAGGGTAAGATCGCGGGGTCGCAAAGAGGTACCAACATGAGTCGTGTCGAACATCCACCGTTCCTGGGGGCGTGGGGCGACTCCGAGCCGAACGAGCCGCGGGAGGTTCGCGAGCCCCTGAGCCGGGGCCGGATCGTGGCCGCGGCAGGTGCGATCCTCGACCGGGGCGGGGTCGAGGCCCTCTCGATGCGATCGCTGGCCGACGAGCTGCACACGGCCGCGACATCGCTCTACCGGCATGTGCACAACAAGGGGGAGTTGCTGGATCTGACGGTCGATGCGCTCATGGCCGAGGTCGAGCTACCGCCGGACGGCCTCGCCTGGCAAGCTGGCTTGCGCGCCGTAGCGCTCAACTTCCGAGCCGTGTTGCTCCACCACCGGAACGCGGCCCTGCTCCGCGGCAGCCGGCTCGCCATCGGCCCGAACACCCTCCGGCTGATGGAGTGGGTCTGCGCCATGCTGCTAGAGGCCGGCTTCTCCGAGGCCGAAGCCGCCGACGCAGGAGCCACCGTCGTCAACTACACGGTGGGCTGCGTCCTGGCAGAACTCCTCCCGGCCCACGAAATCGAGGCCTCCGGTTACACATGGCCGGAATTCGAGCGCCAGATGTCCGAGCGCGTGGCTGCCCTGCCGATGGACCGCTATCCGGTCATGCGGCGGATGTTGCCGATGCTGCTTGGCCACCACCACGACCGGCCCTTCGAGTACGGCCTCGACGCGCTACTCGACGGGCTCGCGGTCCGGCGCCGCGCCGCGGGCGCCGCAGGCGCTACAGACTCCGGGGGCGCAGTGGGCACCGCGAGGGCCGCGGGCACCGACCCCGGGCACGGTCAAACGAGGACGAAGCCGCTCCCCGCCGGCTGACGCCCTTCACCCAGTGCCAGGAGGGCCGCACTCCCGAGCGGGAGGTCCGCCTGCAGCGCATCGCCGTGGTCGCGCACTAGTTCCCGGTTGTGGCGCGTGTCCGCGAGGAGCAAGACCACTGCCCCGATTCCCGGGTCGTCGCGGCGCTTGAGTGCAACGCGCCGCTGTAGCGCCTGAATATCCCGGGGCCGCGTCTCCGCCTCGACGGCAATCTGTGCAGTGCCTATCAGAAGCACCGCGTCCCAGGCACGCAGATCACCGGCGATCGGCAGGGGTACCTCGAACCGCCACGCAACCGTGGGCGCTACCCGGGCCCGGAATCGGTCGATCAGTGCCCGGTGCGCTGCATCCCGAATCGGCTGCCCGGCCGGATAAGCCCTGGCACCCAACTCGAGCCCCAGCACCGCGAGTAGTCGGGAAAGTTCAAGTACAGAGACGCGTGGCGCCCGTGCCGCTTCGATACGTCCGACCTGGCTTCGGGATGTGCGCGCCGCCCTTGCCACCAACGCCTGGCTCAAGCCATGCTCCAGGCGGGCCCGCCTCACCTCGCGACCAAGTTCGGAGATGATGCTCGCGGCCCTGACGAG
>CAZRUC010000310.1:0-3162 GCA_964603175.1 uncultured Anaerolineaceae bacterium | reverse complement strand
CGTCCGCCAGCACGTCCGCCAGCGCGTCGTCCACCTCGGCCCGGACAGTTCCGCCCACCAGCACGGACGGCAAGGGTTCGAGCAACGGCTCGGGTCTGCCGTTCACACTGCTGGCCTGCTTGATCTTCGCCAGTCTTGGAGTGTTGGCGCTCGAGGCGCAGCGCCGGAGAATCCGCAGCTAGCAGTTCCGAGGTCGCCTCGGGCCACAATAAGCACGCTCACAATCGACGGGCCGCTCCCCACGGCCCGTCGATGCGCTGCCGGAGGATGCACCTTGGGCGACCGATTGACCTTTCTCGGCCACTCGACCGTCCTCGTCGACCTCGATGGCGTGCGCTTGCTAACGGACCCGTTGCTCGGTCATCTCGCCGCCGGCGCCATCAGGCGTCAGGTGCCGCCAGTGCTCGGCGACACACTCGGAGATCTCTCGGTGGTATTCATCAGCCACGGCCACTGGGACCATCTGGATCTGGCGTCGTTGAGAGCTCTTCCGGGCGAGCCGGCAATCATCGTCCCGGTCGGCCTCGGACGGATCGTCGCAAGGGCGACTCGCGGGGTCGTCCATGAGATGCGCCCAGGCGATCGACTGCAGGTCGGCGCGCTGACGCTGGAGGCCGTCCATGCCGAGCACGGCCGCCGCCGCTCACCTTTCACGACCGCCGAAGACGCCCTGGGCATCCTCGTCGTGGGTTCCGCCGGCGTCTACTTCGCCGGCGACACTGACCTCTTCCCTGGTATGGAGCAGCTTGCCGGACGCGTCGACGTCGCGCTCCTGCCGGTGGGCGGCTGGGGTCCCAGACTCGGGCGCGGCCACCTCAACCCCGCGCGGGCGGCCGAGGCGGCAGCTCTGATCCGCCCAACGATCGCCGCCCCGATCCACTGGGGAACCCTCTATCCACTCGGCATGCGTCGCCTGGCGGGTCGCCGGTTCGAAGGGCCGGGCGAGGCATTCCGTGACGCCGTCGCCGCCCGATCGGCAGATATCGAGGTGCGAGTCCTCCAGCCGGGTCAGTCGATGCCGCTGGACGCGCGCGCTCGATGATGACACCTCGCCGCTGGGTTGCGTTCTACCGTCTCCAGACTCGCCTGATGTGGGAGTGGCGACCGACGCGCCTCGCGATCCTGCGCCGCGCCGTCCTGTCTTATGTCATGGCTTGCCTGGCGCTCGCCCTCACGACCGTCGCACTGCCCGGGTTGAGCATCGACGCTCCCGCCTTGCTGCTGCTGGCGGCGCTCCTGCTGCTCGTCCTCGATAGCGTCTCGGCCCTCGTGCTCCACTGGTTGCTGGTGGCTTTGCCGATCTTCGTTGCGCAGGTCCTGGGCCTGGCACTCCAGGTCGTCGCCATCGTCGTCCTGGGACGGGTGGTGCCGGGTATACGAGTAGTGGATGCCGAGACCGCAGTCTTGGGAGCGATGCTGCTGACCGGGCTCAACAGCCTGTTCGCGGAACTGGTAGCCGTGAGCGACGACGATTCGTATTACAGCGTGCTCGTACGGCGGCTGGTGGCACGCGACTTTGGGCGTGCCGCAGAACCCAACCCCGGGCTGCTGGTGGTACAGGTAGACGGGCTGAGCCTTCCTGTCCTGAATCAGGCGATGAGGGCCGGCCGCGTACCGGTGCTCGGCGCGATGGTGCGCGACGGCGAAGCCACGCTCCACCCCTGGGTCGCGTCGTTGCCGCCCACGACCCCGGCAAGCCAGGCAGGCATCCTGCACGGTCGAAACGACGGCATAGCCGGTTTTCGCTGGTACGAGAAAGCGAGCGCCAGGCTGATGGTGGCCAACCACCCGGAGGACGCCGCCGAGATCGTTCGTCGAATCAGCGATGGCTCGGGCTTGCTTGCCCATGACGGTGCGAGCATCGGAAATCTCGTCACAGGTGACGCTCCACGCAGCTACCTGACCATGGCCACGATTGCCGATGGTCAGTCGCCCGGCGACGATCGCCGCACGCGCGGGCTGTACGTAACAACGGTCAACTACATCCGCCTGCTGGTGCTGATGGTCGGCGAGGTGATCAAGGAGCTGTACCAGGCGGAGCGCCAGCGCGGCTGGTCTGTCGAGCCGCGCATGCACCGCGACCTGCACTACGCCGTCGAACGAGCAGTCACCAATGTCGCACTCAGGACCGTATGCACCGCCCTCGTCATCGAGGAGATGTACTGCGGCGCCTCGACGATATACGTGGACTACACCGGATACGACGCCATCTCGCACCACTGTGGCCCCGAGCGCGAGGAGGCGATCGACGCGCTCGCCGGCATCGACCGGGCGATTGGGTCGCTCGCCAAAGCGGCTCGTCACACTGGCCGGGCGTACCAGCTGGTTGTGCTGTCCGACCACGGCCAGTGCCTGGGTGCCACCTTCCGTCAGCGCCACGGCAAGCCGCTCGAGGACATCATCGCCGCGCTGCTGCCGGCGGCTACGACGGTCGTGGGCACTACGGACTCGGTCGAATCGGCCGGCATCGGCCGGCGCCTCGCGTCCGAGCTCGGACGAGGTTCCGGCACAGGGTCGCTGCTGGTGCGCCTGCTGCCCAGCGGACTTCGACCCTACGGGAACGGAGCAGGTGGGCGCGGGCAGGGGAGCGGCACGACCGAGACACCACCGGACGTCGTCGTGGCCTCGTCTGGAAACCTCGCCCACGTCTATTTCACGAGCCTGCCCGGCCGCGCGACCGAAGGAGGGATCGAGGAGCGGTATCCGGGCCTGATCGAGGGTCTGGCTTCACATCCCGGGATTGGGCTGCTCCTCGTCAGATCCGCTGCGGGCCATGCGCAAGTGCTCGGGCAGAAAGGCCGGCTCGACCTGACGGCGGGCGGGCCCGATGGCGACGAGATCCTGGCGGGCTATGGTTCTCGGGCGGCTGAGAATCTCTTGCGCCTCGATGGCTTCGCGACCACGGGCGACCTCATCCTGCTGGGCGCAGTCGACCCGGCTTCCGGGGAAGTGACCGGGTTCGAGGAACTCGTCGGCTCACATGGGGGCCTCGGTGGCTGGCAAACCGAACCGTTCATCCTCTGCCCCAAGTCCCTGAAAATGGCCGACGAACTACTCGTGGGCGCGCCAGCACTGTACAGCCAGCTGACCGCCTGGCGGGATCAGTTGAAGTAGCCGGTGACGTCGAAGATGATGTTCACCGTGTCCGAGGCACCGCCCGAG
>CAZRUC010000309.1:0-3166 GCA_964603175.1 uncultured Anaerolineaceae bacterium | reverse complement strand
GGACCTCGACGAGGGTCACCTTGGCCACGTTTCGGTCGTGGGCCAGCCCGCGGACCTTGTTGCGCTGCTCCACGAACGGATCCTCCTTGATGAGCGTGCCGGGAACGTCCTCGAACGAGCTCAGCACCTCGATGACGACGTTGTTGACCCAGCCGAGCTCGACGGCCCGAACCTGCATGACCTGAGCGCCCTGGTGAGCCAGCTCCATCATCTCCTCGTAGGAGACAACGGGCAGCTGGCGGGCGTCGGGTTCGAGCCGCGGGTCGGCGGTGTAGATGCCTCGGACGTCTGTGAATATCTGGCAGCGATCGGCCTCGAGGGCGGCAGCAAGCGCTACGCCCGTCGTGTCGGAGCCACCGCGCCCGAGAGTGGTGATTTCGGTGAGCGTGGGATCCAGGCTGCTCTGGCCCTGAAAGCCGGCCACTATGACGACACGTCCGGCTTCGAGCTCGGCGAATATGCGCTTGGGGTCGATGCCCGCGATCCTCGCCTTGCCGTAGTCGCCGTCGGTCGTGATGCCGGCCTGTGCTCCGGTCAGCGCAATCGACGGCACGCCCAATGCGTGGAGCGCCATCGAAACCAGGGTCGCGCTTTGGTGTTCGCCGGTAGCGAGCAGCATGTCGAGTTCGCGTGGATCCGGATCGTCGGTTATCGCGCCGGCAAGGGCGAGCAATTCGTCGGTCGTATCACCCATGGCGGAGACGACTACGACGAGGTCGCATCCGGTCGAGCGCTCGCGGGCGATGCGGGCGGCGACTCGACGGATTCGATCTGCATTGGCGACAGAAGAGCCGCCGAACTTCTGGACCACGAGCGATTTGGACATGGCGGGCATTCTACCAGCGCGAAGTGACCCGGACGAGTCGGCCCGCGGCGTGCCCGACCCGCCCGACGGGACTTCCGGGGCGCAGGCCGAGGTTTCGGGCGACGTATGGCGACAATTGCTGGGTTCGTATGCGCGGAGGAAACCGACTCGTGTGCTTCGATCTCGACAGTCTGCCGCCGATCCGACCTCTTGCCGGGGCCGAGATCGAGGCTCGATCCGTGACGTTGCACGCGGGCGACGGCGCGAGCTTTCGTGCCTTCCACGCCCGGCCCGCGACTCCAACCGGCAAGGCCATCATCATCCTGCCCGACACGCGCGGCCTGCATCACTACTACGAGGAGCTGGCCCAGCGATTCGCCGAGATCGGGGTCGAGGCCATTGCCATCGACTACTTCGGCCGGACCGCGGGTCTGGGGACGCGGGACGACAAGTTCGAGTACATGCCGCACGTGTCGCAAACGACGTGGGCCGGTATCTCCGCCGACTTCAAGGCGGCCGCCGAGTACCTTCGCAGCGAGGCCGACAGACCGAACCCGGCAGCACTGTTCTCGATCGGGTTCTGCATGGGCGGCCGGAACGCATTCATGTCGGCGACGCTCGGTCAGCAGCTGTCCGGTGCCATCGGCTTCTATGGCTTTCCCGGAGGCGCGGGCCTCAACGACACGCCGGCCCCGCTGGACGCGATCGACAAATTCGGCTGTCCTGTGCTCGGGATCTTCGGTGGCGCGGACCAGGCCATCCCTGTCGCGACCGTCCAGCAGTTCCGCGACGCCCTCGAGGCGGCCGGGATCGAGCAAGAGATCGTCGTCGAGCCCGACGCCCCACATAGCTTCTTCGACAAGAAGGCTGTCGAGTATCAGGCGCAGGCCGAGGACGCATGGGCCCGCGTGCGCCGTTTCATCGAGAATCACGGGACGAACTGATTCTGGCTCGCCGGCCGGACGGGTTAGGGGAACGTGTGCGACCATTCCCGGGCAAGCGGAAAGCGGCGCCCCAGGCGCCGCGGAGCAGCGCCCAGGCGCCGCGGAGCGGTCAGCGGAGGTATCGATGCCCACACAGGACCGTCGCGGAAGAGGCGATGGCGCCCCACGTCGCCGACCGGCCGCCGCGAAAACGTCGGACAAGCCCGCCGCAGCCTCCGTCGAGGATCCGGTGCCGGAGGACATGACGGCCGATCTGGAGTCCCAGGCAGCCGACTTCATGGCCGACAACGACGTCTGGATGTACGGGCCGAACGCCCCGACCGTCCTCGAGATGCTCGATCGGCTCGAGGAGATGGGACCGGAGCAGGCCCGCCCGCTCGCCCTGGAGTGGCAGGCGGCGCCGAAGGAAGGCCGCGAGACCGCTCGTAAGGCGGCCCGCAAGCTGATCGAGGACGACGAGGAGATCGCGCGCTACCTCGGACTCGCCAGGGAACAGGTCGGGAGCTGGGTGGCCGTCAAAGCCGATTACCCGCCCTACCGTGACGCGGAGCCGGACTGGGCCCGGCTGTGCACTCAGGCGGGCGAGGCGACGCTCGACGCCCTTACCTCGGTGATCCTCGAGGGACACTTGACCAAGCCCGACCGGGCAGCGCTATTCGAGCCGTGGTTCCGGGCCGTCGCGCAGGTGCCCGCCGGCGCCGCTTTGTCGGTGCAGGATGGGACGCCGGACGACGAACCGGAGGATGAAGGCAAATACGGCCCCAACTCGGCCGCAGTGGCCGACTTCCTCAACCGTCTCTGGCTGCTCGCGCCCGAACAGGTTGCACGCCTCGTGAGCGGCTGGGAGCGCACCCCGCGTGAGGCGCTGGGCCTTGCGCACGAGTCCCTGCTGGCGGTCGTGGACGAAGACCCGGAATGGCGCGACCAGGTTCGGCTGGCTCAGGATCAACTCGTGCCGTGGCTCAACGGTGGGCGGCTCGAGGATGCTTCGGGTTTTATGGGAGACACCGGGCAGGCGGCGTTCCGCAAGATGGCCGGGCCAGCCGTCGCCGACGCTATCGCCGCGCTCGTCCTGGGCGACCTGCTGCTGGCCGAAGACGCGATCGTGTTGTACGGCCCCTGGTTCAATCTCGTAGGCGCGCCCGAATTGACCCTGGCCGAAGACGGCGATACGGCCTGATCAAGCGATGTTGAGGGAGTCGAATGTTCGGTCGTAACAAGAAGGACAGCTCGCGAAACGCGAATGAGCTCGCGGAAGAGACCGAGCCGAACGTTCTGAGCGGTAGCGAGTCCGAGATCGCCGACGCAGATCCTTTGGCTGATCCCAAGACCCTGTATGGGCCAAACGGCGAAGCGGTCGCGGGTTTGCTCGACGCACTCTACGAAATCGACCTCGATCAGGTCGGAGCCGTCGCGG
>CAZRUC010000308.1:0-3167 GCA_964603175.1 uncultured Anaerolineaceae bacterium | reverse complement strand
GTACCGAAGTTGGAGCCGGTTACGAGCAGCGGCGCAAGCGTGGCGATCGCAGCCCCTGCGGGCGTGGACGATCCGGCGGCCGCGGCCGCGACCTCCGTCGGCGGGGCCACATTGACCAGCAGCGAAGCCACGAGCAGAACCACCGCGCCCAGCGCCAGCTCAATCGATCCCGACCGGCGAAGCGGCCTGAGCTCACGGTTCGCGCGTGGCACGTTGCGGAAGTGGTTCAGCGCGCCGAGCGCCGCGATGGGCGCGAGCAGCCCGACCTTGAGCAGGACAAGATGGCCGAAGTCGGTCGACACCAGGGCGTCGAGGGTGCCGATATCGATGATCGATCGCAGCAAACCGGTCACAGCGACCATGCCGAGACCGAGCCCGGCCAGGACCGCGAAACGCCGGGCCAGTTCGCCTTTGGCCGGCGTGGCCGGGCCGCGGATCTCGACCAGCAGCGCTATGAGGCCGCCCAGCCATAGGCCGACGGCAGCGAGATGGAGCCACTGCAGGCCGATCTCAGCCGGCGCGGCCGCCTGGGTGGCCGCATGGCTGAGCGTGGCCTCCACGAGCAGTGCCGTTGCCGCGAGCACGCCGGTCGCGGCCAGCAGTGCCCGCCGTGCGCACCCGGACACGCGGAAGGCCGCAACGAGCAGAGCCGTCGCGATCAGCAGAGGCGCCAGCCGCCACACGGCATCATTCCCGAGACTCGTCCCCGGCAAGTCCGCGAGCGAGGCCCCGGCGTCGCCGATCTGGAACCCGATCAAGAGCACCGTCCCGGCAAGAGCCACGCCCGCCTCGACCAGAGCCAGGCGCAGCGGCAGCCGAAACTCGCCGGGAAGCAGAACCGAACCCAGGAACGCTGCTCCGAGGAGACCCAGTAAGCCGACGAACAGGATCCAGCGTGCAACCACAACCCGGGTGGACGTGCCCGACTCCGCCTCCGACGCGGTCGGCGCGGCCGTCGTGGCGCCTGCCGGCGGCGGAGTCGTTCCGATCGAAAACGCGTACGAGCCTGCGGCAATGTGCCCGTCGACGGCGGAAACCGTTCGCCAGGCCACGGTGAAGACGCCGTCCGGCAGTCGCCCGATCGCGACGCTCAATTCGTCCGCTTTGCCGGCTACCGACGAAACCGACGCGGTTGTGACCGACCGACCGTTGCTATCCAGAACCCGAATCGAGGAGAGCTTCGGGTCGGGCGCCTCGGTGAACGTCAGGGTCACCACGGCCGGGGCGGCCTTCAGCACGGAGTTGGGCGCCGGATCCGCAGATGTCAGCAGCGCGTGGGCGCTCGCGGTCGAAAACGCAAGCGCCCCGAGGGCAAGCGCCGCCGCCACCGCGATGAACGCCCGACGCATGGTCAGGCTCGCCGTCGCGATGCGCGCAAGGCGACGATCAGCCCGGCAAGACCGAGCAGGACGCCGAGTCCGCCGACGAGGACGCCGACCGTGAGCGCCCTGCTGGCGTCGCTGGAGGCCTGGCTGGCCGCCTGCTGAGCCTGCGTCGCGGTGGTGTTTGCCGTGGTTGCCCGGCCATCGACGCGCTGTATGAGTGTCGAAAGGTCGCCCAGCGCGGGTAGCTTGACCGGGAACTGGACGTCCGTCCCGGCTGTCACGCTGTTGAAGGTCTGGTCGGGCGACGTCGCCGTCTCGTCGACGGCCTGGCCGTGGATGGAACCCGTGAGATGGAACGTGTAGTCGCCCACCTGAGTCGGGATGAGCGAGGCCGTGTACTCGCCCGGGGTGCCGAGCCCGGTGTCGGGATCGAACGAGGGCTGCAGCGGCAACGCCGCCGTCTGCTGGCCTGCGGTAGACACGACGACCTGGAGATCGCCGGGTTGCAGGTCGTTTACGGGATTGCCGGCCGCATCCTTGACGATGAGCTGGATTGAGTTCTCGACGCCGACGTAGGTTGGCTCATGGAGCCAGCCCATCGCGACGCTGTAAGTGCCGAATTGTTTGACTACGTGGGCGCTGACGGTCGATGAGATGGCCAGCGCCAGAATGATCGCGGCGCCGATCGCGGTGCCGCCGACTCGAAGGCGCATCAGAACCTCTTCCTGGCTACGACCCGCCGCGGAAAAGCCGTTCCCGGCATACGCGGTCCCTGAGGTCTAAGCGGGAATCGGTGCCGGCGGAGCGCGCCCGGCGAGGTTTCGCCCGAGAATCGAGGTGGCAGGGCGGTCGGGGTCGAGCGTGAAGCGCCGCTGCGGCGAAGGGGCGACTGAACGGGCCGGGGTCCTGGCCGCGGCGACGCGAGCCTCGAGAGTCGTGACTCCCCAACGGAAGAGCGCCGCGACCGCCGCCACGAAGAGGCTGACTAGGGCGAACACCAAAATCGGCCCGACGTAGGAGGTCGAGCCGAGCACGCCGAAGCCCGGCAAGTTGACGCCGGCGCTCCAGCGCTCGAAGTTCTCCTGAAGAATGAACAGCATCGTGGACGTCGCGAAGAGTCCGATCCAGAACGGCAAGAGGGCGCGGACGTAACCCCGCACGGAGAGGCCGCCCGTCACCAAGCCGGGGCTCAGCCGGCGAACGCGCCGATACAGGTATGCCAGGCGGAGCGTCGCCGCAGCAGCAAGCAGGCCTTCGGCCGCGAGCACGAGCCGCACCGTCTCGTCCCATCGAATGCCGTGGCCGGTCCGCGCGAGCGCGACGCCGCTGTCCGACCCGTAAGTCAGCAGAAAGACCAGGTTGTGGCCGACGACGAGCACCGCCAGTGCCAGGACGGCGGTGAGCACCAGGCTGGGGACGCGGCGCCACATAGCGGCGACTTTAGAGAGTGATGGTCCGCTTGCTACCCCTTCGGGTCAACCGGCCCGCCAGTCGGGCCGGTTAGGGCTCCAAGCGCTGCGACGTACCGCCAGCCGCACCCATCGGAGCGGGTGCTAGGAACCGATCTGGTGCCACGTGGCGCCGCCATCGTCGGTCGCCACCAGATGCTGCGGCGGCGAGAAGGCGTAGTCGCAGAGCACGGTCATGTTCGTCGGCGGCGGCGAAGGGGTGCAGGGCGGGGGAGGCTCCTGGACCACCATCCAGCCATGAATCGCGTCGGCGAAGCTCATCGATTCGCTCATGAACCAGCTCGCGGTGAACGGCCACCGCTCTCGGACGGCGGTGGTGTGCCAGGTTGCGCCGCCGTCCGTGGAGGTTTGCACTCTCGCCGGGTTCGACGGG
>CAZRUC010000307.1:0-3185 GCA_964603175.1 uncultured Anaerolineaceae bacterium | reverse complement strand
GTTGCCCCGGCTGGCACCCGTCTCGACTTCAGCCGACCGGGGTTTTCATCCTCCCGACTGCGGCAGATCCAGCCTAGATTGGGCGAGAAGCAGTGGCCGAAGCGTTCCCCATGATTCGGGCCGCGCGGGTCGGTTTCTGTGCTGCCACCGAGGCGGCGCCAGTTGCAGTAGTGGGAGGTTCTGGGCTATGTCTGACACGAACCAGACAAGACTATCCCGACGCCACTTTCTGAAGGCCGGGGCCGTCGCAGCAGCCGCGCTCGGGCTGGGCACGATCGCGCCCCTCGCGCTGTTCCCGAGCGCCGTGCTTGCTGGCTCCGGCTCCGGCTCCGGCGGCGCTGGCGGCGCCGGCGGTGCCGGCGGCGCGGATGCGAGCGTCTGGCGCCAGGCGGGGCGCATCCTCGCACGGGTCAAGCCCCCCAAGTTCCCGAACCGCACCTTCGACATCACCAAGTACGGCGCGATCAATGACGGCAACACCAAGTGCACCGACGCCATCCGGAAGGCCATCAAGGCCTGCCACGCCGCAGGAGGGGGGCATGTCGTCGTACCCGCCGGCTCATTTCTCACCGGGGCGATCCGCCTGCTGAGCAACGTTGACCTGCACCTGGAGAAGGGCGCGACACTGGCGTTCAGCCAGGACCCCAACGACTACCTGCCGGTTGTCTACACCCGCTGGCAAGGCATCGAGTTGATGAACTACTCGGCGTTCATCTACGCCTTCGAGCAGGAGAACGTCGGTGTCACGGGCGACGGCACCCTCGACGGGCAGGCGGACATCGATCACTGGTGGCCTTGGAAGGCAGGTAGTCCCAACCAGACCGCGGATGACAATCTGTCCCAGAAGATGGCGGACGACGGAGTGCCGGTCAGGCAGCGGGTGTTCGGCGCCGGGCACTACCTACGGCCCAACTTCATCCAGCCCTACCGCTGCCGCAACGTCGTCATCTCCGGCGTGACCATCCTCCGGTCCCCGATGTGGGAAATCCATCCGGTGCTCAGCCACAACGTCACCGTGCAGGGCGTCACGGTCAACAGCCACGGGCCCAACAACGATGGCTGTGACCCAGAGTGCTGCCGCGACGTGGTGATCGAGGGCTGTACTTTCAACACGGGTGATGATTGCATCGCCATCAAGGCCGGCAAGAACGCCGACGGACGGCGGGTCAACGTGCCGTCGGAGGATATCGTCATCCGTAATTGCACCTTCGCCGACGGCCACGGCGGCGTCACCATCGGTAGCGAGATGACCGGCGGCGTACGCAACGTCTTCGCCGAGGACCTGCAGATGAGCAGCCCCAATCTGAACAATTGCCTCCGGCTCAAGACCAACTCGCTGCGCGGCGGCTTCATCGAGAACGTCCACATGCGCAATACGACCGTCGGCCAAGTGTCCGCGGAGGCGTTCCTGATCGACTTCTTCTACGGCCCCGACAATGGCCTCGGTGGCTTCAATCCGACGGTCGCCGACATCACGATGAGCAACGTCACGGTCGGCGCGGCCAAGGAGGCCTTCTACCTTGTCGGCTATCTCAACGACCATATCCAGGGCATCGCTCTCACGAACTGCGTGTTCAGCAACGTCGTGCTATCTCCTGGGTACACGGTCCAGTACGTCGACGACCTCGAGCTTCGCAACGTCGTCGTGAACGGCACGCGGCTGCCCAACACGACCGCCGCGCGGGCGGCGGCGCTCGTCTAGGACGGGGAGCGACGGGTGGCGCACGAGCCACGGTGCGCCGTCGCCCGTGATCCACCAGGCGTGTAGTTTCCGCCCACAGAGTCACAATGAGCATGGCCCGTCGCTCCGTGCATAACCCGTCGGCGAGGCGCTGCCGGTGCAGCTCCCCATCGAGAAAGGAGGGACTGCAATGACCGGTCCCCGCACCACAGGTGTCTGGATTTCCGCGGACTCGGCGACAATGTTTCGCTGGAGCCCTGAGTTCAGCGTGCGCCACCGCATCGACTCCACGGTCCCTGGCCGGCATCGCTCAACCGGACGACCACCCACCGAGGATCACCCGAGCGGCGAGGGCCATCGCGATGAACACATGCGGACGTTCTTCGATCAGGTCACCCACACGGTGCCGGTCGACGACGACCTGCTGCTGGTAGGGGACGGCGAGGTGGTCGAGCACTTCGCGGACCACATTCGCAGCGACGATGCCAACCACGGCCGTCAGCGACGGATCCAGGTCGAGAAGAGCGGTCCTATTACGGACCGCCAGTTGCTCGCCCGAATCCGCACCTTCGCCGGATCGCCGGCCAGACGGACTCTGCCGAGCTGAGCCCGGGCGGGCAGCGTTCCGTTCGTCAAGCTTGCGGAGCGGCCGCTGCAACCGCAGATTGACGAGGTCAGGAGGAGACGAGACGTGAGCGAGCAAGACCGAGGCGGACTTGAGGCGGCCGTGGTCTGCCTGCCCGACGTGCCCGAGTGCCACCACATGGGCGAGCTTCCGGCGAACGTTGAGGTCGTCCTCCTGCCCCGCCCGCCCGGCCCGCTGCCCGACCTGAGCCGGGTGGAGCTCCTCGTCCCAGCCGACTGGGCGAGGCAGCTTGTGCTGGCTGAGCTCGGCGCGATGGCCCGCCTGCGGGTGATCCAGACGCTCAGCGCCGGCGTGGACTGGCTCCGAGGGCGGGTGCCCGCCGGGGTCCAGGTCTGCAACGCTCGGGGCGTATACGACGGCCCGATGGCGGAGTGGGTGGTAGGGGCGATCCTCGCCATGCAGCGCGGCCTGATCAGAGCCCGTGACGCCCAGAGCGCGACGGACTGGCACTCGTTCGAGCCCGACGAGTTGGCTGGTGCGAGGGTCATCATCCTCGGCTTCGGGTCGATCGGCTCCG
Organism: uncultured Anaerolineaceae bacterium; assembly: GCA_964603175.1. Lineage (GTDB taxonomy): Bacteria > Chloroflexota > Limnocylindria > Limnocylindrales > CSP1-4 > Fen-1039. Next base: position 341 of record CAZRUC010000307.1, on the reverse strand, counting down.
CCGTGGCGGCGCGGCTTCGGCCCTTCGGGGTGGACGTTGTCGGCGTGGCCAGAGCGCGGCGGGAGGGAGTCCTCGGTCTAGACGATCTCGATGACGCGCTCCCGACCGCTGACATCCTCATCGATCTGCTGCCGCTCGGTGTGGAGACAGCCGGGCTCCTCGACGGCCGGCGCCTCGGGCTGCTGCGGCCCGGCGCCCTCCTCGTGAACGCTGGCCGCGGTGCGACGGTCGATACGGCGGCCCTCGTCGATGCCATTAGGAGCGGTCGCTTACGGGCAGCCCTGGACGTGACCGATCCCGAGCCGTTGCCTCCGGAGCACCCGCTCTGGCGGCTGCCGGGG
>CAZRUC010000306.1:0-3197 GCA_964603175.1 uncultured Anaerolineaceae bacterium | reverse complement strand
CAGCTGACGCGTGGCCGCCGCGTCACGAACCGCATCGTGCGAGCGCTCTATTCGATGGGCGTTGGCTCGGACTGCAACTGCCTGCTGACCGTCACGGGACGGAAGAGCGGCATTCGCCGGACCACACCGGTCACGCTCGTCCAGGAAGGCAACTGTCGCTGGATCGTTTCCCCTTACGGCGAGGTTGCGTGGGTTCAGAATGCGCGCGCCGCCGGGCGGGTCACGTTGAGCCGCGGACGTCGCTCCGAGACGGTCTCGTTCACCGAGTTGGCTCCGATCGAGAGCGCACCGGTGCTTCGTTCCTACATCACGAAGGTGGCCGTCACCAGGCCGTTCTTCGACGTGAAGCCGGACTCGCCGCTGGAAGCCTTCGCGGCCGAAGCTCCGCGCCATCCCGTCTTTCTGGTTGGACCCGCGGCCTAGACATTTATGGCTCGTCCGAATGGTCGCTGGGGTGCGCCGGGGCGGCAGATCGCGTTGCCCGATCTCACGGCCTTCGAGGGCGACCGGCTCGAGGCCGGCCACGACTACGATTCGATCGACTTCGTGGATCGAGACTTCACTGCTCAGGACGCCGCCGATGCGAGATTCCTGGAGTGTCGCCTGGAACGCTGCTCCATCGATGGCCTGTCGCTGCGGCGAGTGCGAGTGGTCCAGTCCGTGTTCTCCGAACTCCACGGAGCAAGCGCCGACTTCGCCGACTCTACCTGGCGCGACTCCCGCATATCGGGAGGCCGTCTCGGCGCGATGGTGCTGGCCGGCGCGACCTGGAACGGGGTTGTCGTGCACGGCAGCAAGCTCGGGTTCGTGAATCTCGCCGGTGCGAAGCTCGAGGACGTGGTGTTCGAGGAGTGCGAGATCGGCAGCGTCGACGCCAGGGCCGCCCAGCTGCGCTCCATTGCCTTCGTCGATTGCACGATCGATGAACTGAACGTGTCGGAAGCCACGCTCTCGAAAGTCGACCTGTCGGGCGCGAGGCTGCGGTCGCTGCTCGGTATCGAAAGCCTGCGTGGCGCGATCGTGAGCCATGAGCAACTGCTCGACCTGGCTCCCATTCTGGCCGCCCAGCTCGGCCTCGACGTTCGCCCCGACTGACGCCGGAGCGAGTGGCGAGTGGCGAGGCGCGGGGCGCTCGGCCGCGTGGCCGCCTTGGTTACGCCCCCACCGATCGGCCAGGCGCGACCTCAGTCTCGGCTGCGGGGGAGCGCCAGGTTGGCGAAACCTTCATCGCCGCCGAAGCCACGATCCGCGCTGCGGCCGAGCCGGCGAAGATGCACGCGTAGACCGGATATGACTGCGAGACCGCCAGCGCCGCCGCAGTGAACGCGGATCCGGCCGACTGCGCGATGCCGTTACCGGCGAGGAACTTACCCTGGCAGGCGATGATCGAGGGTCCGGACACCATCCGAAAGAGGCGCTCGTTCTGGGCGAGTGTGCCGGCCGAGCCACCGGCCGAGAACAGCACGGACCCGGCCGCGAGCAACACCGGTGCCGCGACGTTCCCCGGGAATGCCGCAATGCAGACGCCGCAGGCCACAGCACGAACGATGAACGAAGCCCGATGAAGGCGGGAGGCAGAGCCGCGCTGCAGGAACGCGCCGGCGGACAGGGACGCGACCAGGCTCGCGAGCGAGTTCAGGCCGGCGAGCATGATCGCGAAGCCCGGTGAGCAGTGCAGGATCGTGATGGCGTAGACGCTCAGGTACGGCACGAGACCCCCGCCGGCCGAGTTGAGCACCGAGACTCGGAGGAACTCGCCGAAGGACGCCGGTGCCCTCGCGCCCGCGGCATCGGGCGGGATTCGGATGCGACCGGGGAGCGGGAGACGCCGCACGGAACAGACCGTCAGGATGGCCGCCGCCCCACCAACTGCCGTAATCGCGGCGTACATCCAGAGCCGGGCCGAGCCCGCGGGACTCGAGTCGACCAGGTAAGCAGCCGGGAGCAGCAGCAGCGCGCCGAGGCCCACGGCGATTGCGCCCGTTCGCGGCCCCACGAGTCGACGCTCCCTGTCGGGGAGCACCGCGGCAGTCCACGCGGCGATGTTCGCGCCCGAGATGATCCCGGCCGTCTGACCCACCCCGACGACGATCGCAATGGCGATTACGGCAGCGCCAGGCGGCAGTGCGCCCACCGCTGTGGCGCCGACGATCCCCGCGAGCGCCAACCCCCGCAGCTCGAAGCAGGCGAAGACGAGCGTCAGCCGGCGCAGGTCGCCGTTGGCTCGCCGGAGAAGCGCCGGGAACAAACCCTGCAGCGCCGAGCCGGCGGCGGGTAGTGCGCCCACGAACATGACGAATGCCCCGGACGCGCCGAGGGCAAGGAGCAGCGGCACGAAGATTGCGTCGGACGCGAGCGCGCCGACGAACGATTGGCCGATCGCAATGCCGTGGAACGGACGGTAGCGACCCTGCAGGTACGTTCGCCAGCCGCCCGACCGCGCGCGGAACGAGGACCGGACGGGACCGAACATGACGGCGAGATCTCCACGCATGGCGCGTTCATGCCGCGACCATGCCGCGGGTAATTGGACTCTTGAGAGCTAAAGCATGCCCCTTTGTCTGCCGCTCGGATATGGCCTTCGTGGGGTGGTACAGCCGGCCTACTGCGGCCGTTGCGATCGGCGACAATTGACACCCATTTGTGTCACCAAGAGGAGCACCATGCGCCGGATCGCGCTACTCATCGTTTCGTGTGCCGTAGTCGTCGGGGCTTGCGGAAGCGGCGGATCGGCCACCCTGAGTGCCTCCACGGTTACTTCGACTGCGACCGCTACCGGAGGGGCAACCGCCACCACGTCGACCTCCGCTCCCAGCGACTCCAGCGCCGCGAAGCCCTCGGTCTCAATTCCCGCGGGTTGGAAAGACTTCACTCCCGACGACGGATCGTTCTCGATCGCCTTCTCGGGCACGCCGACCACCGCGAGCGCGACGCAAGCGAGCGATTTCGGCACGGTGGAGGGCAATACGTACAGCCTCGTGGTGGGCGACACCACGTATCAGGTGACGCAGGAGCGGTTCCCCTCCGGCACCCTGTCCGAACTATCTGCCGGAGACCTGGATCAGTTCACCGGGGGACTCGTTACGGGCCTGGTGACTGCCGCCGGCGGAGTGGCCTCCAACCAGACGGGCTCAACATTCGTTGGCCACGCGGCCAGGACGGCGACAATCACGGCCGGCACTAAGGCCGAGGACGTC
>CAZRUC010000305.1:0-3213 GCA_964603175.1 uncultured Anaerolineaceae bacterium | reverse complement strand
TTGATTGCGCTCTACTACGTTCGACCAGTGGCGGAACTCGACGACGAGGCGGCGAGGTCGCGCGAGACAAGCGGCGATCTTCGACCTTGACGGCGCCTACCCACCACCGTGACAATGGTCTACGTAGAATTGTAACGTTCCAATCCACCTCGGGAGGTAAGCATGGAGCAGCGGGTTCTAGGCCGGACCGGCCGACGCGTGGGGGCAATCGGACTTGGCACCTGGCAGCTCGGCGCCGATTGGGGGGCGGTGTCCAGCGATGATGCGTTCGCGACTCTCGGCGCAGCGGCGGACGCCGGAGTCTCCTTCTTCGACACTGCCGACGCTTACGGGGACGGGCGCTCCGAACAACTCATCGGGGAGTTCCTGAAGACGCAACCAAGGGGCGGGATAACTGTGGCGACGAAGATGGGTCGCCGCGTGATGCCCCAGGACCCATCGATCTACACGATGGACAACTTCCGCGCCTGGACGGATCGGTCGAGGACGAACCTTGGCGTGGACGTGCTCGACCTGGTCCAACTGCATTGCCCGCCGACGGCGGTCTACTCAACCGACACGGTTTTCGACTCGCTGGACACCCTCGTCGCCGAAAAGCGCATTGCCGCCTACGGTGTCAGCGTCGAGACGCGGGCGGAGGCGCTGGCGGCGATCGCTCGACCGGGCGTGGCGACCGTCCAGATCGTCCTGAACATGCTGCGAATGGGTCCGCTCCGCGACGTGCTGCCAAGGGCTCGCGAGGCCGGCGTGGGCATCATCGCGCGAGTCCCGCTCGCGAGTGGCTTGTTGTCGGGCAAGTACGACGAACGGACCGTCTTCGCCGCGAACGACCACCGCAACTACAACAGGCACGGCGAAGCATTCGACATCGGCGAGACGTTTGCCGGAGTCGATTTCGCAACCGGTCTCGAAGCAGTCAAGCGATTGGCTCCGCTCGTGCCGCCCGGCGTGTCGATGGCGCAGTTCGCGCTGCGCTGGATCCTGGACCAGCCTGGGCTGAGCGTCGTCATTCCCGGCGCGCGCAACCCGAAGCAAGCGGAGAGCAACGCCTCCGCCGACGCGATCCCACCGCTGCCGGCCGAGGCGCTCGAGGCGGTGCGGGAAGTGTATGAACAGACGATCGCGCCCCAGGTCGGCGACCGCTGGTAGAGACAGATCGGACAGGTGAAGGAAATGGATTTCCGTGAGGCGACCTCGCCGGAAGGTCTGATCGTCCGCGCCGCCAGCCGGCGGAACCCGTACCGATACCTTCTGAGCGACCATGAGCTCGGCGAACTGCTGGTGCAATTGGGCCTGAGGCGTGCGTCGAGCATCTGGCTCAACCACACCTCCATCGAGCGTCCGGGGGCCCGCGGTATCTACGGTCGCCCGTGCATGGGTTTCGTGATCATGGATCCCACGGTCGACGTCCGGGTGCCCAGCACCGACGCGGTTCTCGGGGCCATTACCGTCGGGAATGAAGGCTCCGCGTTCCTTCCCAACGCGGCGGCGAAGGCTGCCGGTCATCGTCGGCTCGGCCGTAACTACGGCGAGGCTGTTCTCGTTGACCCGCATCTGTGCGGCGACGGCAACTTCCGGTACGGGCACTCGGCCTGCGTGCGCGGGCAGATCGTTGGGTCCAGCTCCCAGACTACCGATCAGGATCTCTACGAAGCCGCGGCGCTGGCGACGGACTTCGTCGATGCCATCAACGCACGCCACGATGCGTGGGTGCAGCGCCAGGGCCCGGGAGAGTGGCTCTCCGAAAACGGCGCTCCCGGCGACGAATACCGCGATATGGTCAGCTGGTTCGTCAGAGCTTGAGAGTGGCTTAGCGGAGAGGCTGATTTGCCCAGGCATCCCGGCATGCGCCAGGTCGCCGAAGCCGCAGGTGTTTCGGTCGCCACCGTAGGCAACGTTCTCAACGCGCCCGGCGTAGTCGCACCCGAGACACGCCGGCGCGTTGAACTGGCCATGACGCAGGTCGGGTTCGTTCGCAACCTCGCCGCGCGCCAGCTCCGCGGCGTTCCGAGCTCGGTCGTCGGAGTGGTGATCCTCGATCTCGCCAACCCGTTCTACGGCGAGATCGGCCGCGGTATCGAGGATCGCCTCGCCGAAGCCGGCTGTTTGGTGATGCTATGCAGCACGGATGCGGACGTGGGCAAGGAGGCCTCGCACCTGCGCATGCTGGAGGAGCACGGAGTTCGCGGCGTCCTTGTCACGCCGGCGGAAACGCACATCGAGATGCTGACGCGCACGCTGCGCCGGGGCACGCCAATGGTTCTGCTCGACCATCCGCGTGACGGCGCCGACATGTGCGCCGTAACCGTCGATAACGTCCTGGGCGGACGACTCGCCGCCGGGCACGTACTCTCCCTCGGTCATCGGCGGCTGGCATTTCTGCAGAGTTCAATCGGCGCCAGACAATCGACCCAGCGCCGGGATGGCATCCTGCGAGAACTCAGCGCCGCGGGCTTGGACGCGGCGGAATCGCTGGTCGACGTCGACCTTCCGCCCCCGGACGTCGCCGCGGCGGCCGATGCCGCACTCGACGAGCTTCTGTCAGGTCCGCGGGCGCCGACGGCGATCCTCTGTTTCAACGACGTGGCGGCCCTGGGCGTGCTGACCGGCCTTCGGCGGCTGGGCGTCCATGTACCCAACGACGTGAGCGTCGTGGGATACGACGACATACAGTTTGCGGCCGGCCTTTCGCCTGCGTTGACGACCGTGAGGCAACCCAAGTATCAGCTCGGGCGGGCCGCCGCCGACCTCCTGCTGGACGAGTCGCGGCCGGGGCATCGGCACCAGGAAATCATGTTGCAGCCGACACTGGTAGTCCGCGGCTCGACAGCGCCGATCGCGGAGCCCGGTGCTTGAACCCGACGGAGCGAGAAGGTCAAAGCTCCTGCGTGCGGAAGGCGATCCCGGCCGCCACAAGCGCGAGGCCGACCAGAGCAAGGTTGACAAGAATCGGGCCCGCCAAATCCCCGCCCGGCAAACCGAGTGCCAACGCCACGGCCGGCGTGGAGAGACCGCTCGGCGTATATGGACCGATGCTCGGAAAGGCCGAGATGATCCCGGCGACGATGAAAGCCGCGAAACCGACACCGCCCGCTACCAGCGCAAACGGGTGAGCGCCCTAGCGGCCCCCGTCGGGGTAGATTGCTGGCCGCCCACGCCCTATCTGAACGGATCCATGATCGACGCCGGTGGCGGTGTTGCGTTCAAGACCTC
>CAZRUC010000304.1:0-3223 GCA_964603175.1 uncultured Anaerolineaceae bacterium | reverse complement strand
GGAGAGGAGATCCTGGTGGCTGACGCTCCATTGCCGGTCCGAGAAACCTCCTGGCCGACCCTCCACGTCTCGCGGCACCCGGCCATCCTTCACAAGCTGCGGATCCTTCGTGATGAGAAGACCGAACCCAAGAAGTTCCGCGAGATCGTCCGCGAGCTGTCCTGGCTCCTCGGCTACGAGGCTCTGGCCGACGTCGAAGTCCGGCCGATGGAAGTCACGACGCCGCTCGAGACGACCGACGCCGCCGAACTGGGCGTTCGCATCGGCCTGGTGCCGATCCTGCGCGCGGGCCTGGGCATGGTCGATGCGATGCTCGAGCTGATGCCCACGGCCGAGGTCTGGCACCTTGGCCTGTTCCGGGACGAGCACACGCTCCGTCCGGTCGAGTACTACAACAAACTCCCGGACTCAGCCACGGTTGACCTGTGCCTCATCCTCGACCCGATGCTCGCGACGGGCGGCTCCGCCACGGCCGCCATAGAAGTGCTAAAGCGATGGGGCGCAACCCGGATCAAGCTCGTCAACCTGATCGTCGCGCCCGAGGGCGTGGATGCGGTGACGGCCGCTCACCCCGACGTCGAGATCTACTGCGCGGCAGTCGACCGGCAGCTCAACGAAGTCGGCTACATCCTGCCGGGCCTCGGCGACGCCGGCGACCGCCAGTTCGGGACGGGCCGCCCGGGATAGGGACGGCGCCGTTCCCCGGGCGCACCAAGCGAACACAAAGAAGCGGGCGGCCCTTCCGGGGCCGCCCGCTTCGTTTCTGCGAGGGACCGGTCAGGAAGCGGCTTCCGCCGTTCCCGGCTCCGGGGCCACCTTCACCAGGCCCAGGACCTGGTACACGATGATCGCCCCGAAGGTCGCCATCGCGATGCCACCGAGCGAGAAGTCGCCCGAGGTGAGCGTCAGGTCGCCGGCGCCGATCGTGAGCGCGGCCGCTACCGTAACGAGGTTGCGAGTCACGCCGAAGTCGACCTTGTTCTGGACCCAGATGCGGGCACCCGTCGCGGCGATGAGGCCGAACAGGACGATTGCCAGACCGCCCAGGACGCAGGTTGGGATGGTGTGGACGAGCTCGTTGAACTTGGGGCAAAGGCCCAGCAGGATCGCGACGACTGCCGCGATGATGAAGACCAGGCTCGAGTACATCTTGGTCACGGCCATCACGCCGATGTTCTCGGCGTAGGTGGTGACGCCGGTGCCGCCGCCCGAACCCGAAACGATCGTGGCGATGCCGTCGCCGAGGAAGGCACGTCCGATGTACGGATCCATGTTGCGGCCGGTCATCGCGGCGACTGCCTTGAGGTGGCCGAGGTTCTCAGCCACGAGAACGATGGCGATCGGGGCGATGAGCGTGATGGCGTGCGAGTCGAACTTGGGCGCGGTGAAGGCGGGGAGGCCGATCCAGGCCGCCTTGGACAGGAGGTCGAAGTTGATGGCCGCATTGGCCGGACCGAGATGCAGGACGTTGGTGACGACGAAATAGAGCGCGTACCCCGCGATGGCGCCGATCAGGATCGGCAGGCGCCGCAGGATGCCGGGCGCCCAAACCGCCGTAACTAGCACGGCCACGGTTGTCATCAGGCCCAGGACCACGAAGAACAGGTCGTTCGACTGCCCGATGCCCGGGTTGATGTACCAGCTTGCGGTGCCGCTCAAGTCGGCGACGGCGACGTGGGCCAGGTTGAGGCCGATGACCATGACGATGGCGCCGGTGATGACCGGCGGCATAAGCCACTCGACCCACTTGTAGCCGACGACCATGACGACTACGCCGATGGCCGCATACAGGAGGCCGCAGACGATGATGCCGCCCAGGGCTACCGCCAGGTTCGGGTTCGGTCCGGAGCCCGCGTAGGCGGTGGCTGCCGCCACGACCGCGATGAACGAGAAGCTCGAGCCGAGATAGCTCGGCACGCGGCCCTTTACGCAGACGAAGAAGATGAGCGTCCCGATGCCCGAGAAGAAGATTGCGACGTTGGTGTCGAAGCCCATCAGGGCCGGGCCGAGGACCGTTGCCCCGAACATTGCGAAGACGTGCTGGATGCCGAGCGCGACCGACTGGGGGGCCGGCGGCCGCTCGTCGGGAGCGATGATCCCTTCGCGTTTGACCGTCCACCGGAACATACCGGTGAAGTACTCCATGACTGCTGCCACGCGCGACCTCCTACCCTGTGAGCTCCTCCCCCGGGCGTGACGGTCCCTACTCCCCAGGGCACCCGGTTGTACCTGCAAGAGTCGCAAAAAGGACGCGCCCGCGTGTGCCCGTTACGCACCCATTTGTGGGTAAGCGGTGGGCAACTTCCGAAGTTCATCCGCAGCCGAATCGACCACGCGCGCGGAACGGATAGCATCTGGTGTGCATGCCCAAGAAATCGGCACCGAAACCCGCCACGAAGCCAGCCACGAAGCCAGCCACGAAGCCGGCGGACGCGACCGCGGCCGATCCGAGCGCGTCCGCCGGCCTGACCTCCGCCGAAGCGGCGCAGCGACTCCACCAGGACGGCCCGAACGCACTCGGCGGCGAAGGGCGCCGCGGGCCATTGGCGGTCCTGGTGGCGCAGTTCGCGAGCCCCCTGGTCCTGATCCTCGTGGCCGCGAGCATCATCAGTATCGCGGTCGGCGATCGAGTCGAAGCCGGCATCATCCTGACGATCGTCGCGATGAGCGCGCTCCTCGGCTTCGTCCAGGAGGCCCGTTCCGAAGCCGCTGTCGCTGCGCTTCAAGCCCGCCTTGCAATACGTGCCATGGTCGTTCGCGACGGCAAGCAGCGGGAGATCCCGATCCACGACGTGGTTCGCGGCGACGTCGTCGTGCTGGGGGCCGGGGACATCGTTCCGGCCGATGCGCGCCTGCTCGAGGCCAACCACCTGTTCGTGGACGAATCGTCGCTCACCGGCGAGTCCGCCGCGTCGCTCAAGATCCCGCGGCCGGGCAATCTGGATCCCGACAAGGAAGATGACCGAGCCGGGCTGGCGTTCTTCGGCACCAGCGTCGTGAGCGGCAACGGGCGAGCGCTCGTGACCGCGACCGGGGCCAGAACGAGCTACGGTGCCATCGCCCACCGGCTTGCCGAGCGCGCCCCCGAAACCGATTTCCAGCACGGCGTCCGCGCTTTCGGATTGCTCATCACCCGAGTAACCCTGATCCTGGTCGTCGGCGTGTTCGCCATCAACGTCGCCCTGCACCGGCCGCTTTTCGACGCCTTGCTTTTCGCCATCGC
>CAZRUC010000303.1:0-3224 GCA_964603175.1 uncultured Anaerolineaceae bacterium | reverse complement strand
ATCGATCCGAGCCTGCCCGCGGCGTGGGGCGACTTCAGCGTCACCCGCCAGTTCCGCGGTGCTACCTATGAGATCATCGTTCGCAAGTCCACAGGATCAACCGGTCGCGTCGCCCGGATGGTCGTTGACGGTCGGACGATCGCCGGCAATCTCGCTCCGCTGCCGGCGCGGGCCGGCCAGACGATCGAGATCGAGGCTTTCGTCCAGTAGCAGTCGCTGGTCTGGGAGGCTATTGAGTGACGCAGGTTGAGGCGCGGCCTGGAGCCAACGCCTATGGCTACTTCGATGAAGCTGCTCGCGAATACGTGATAACGCGGCCGGACACGCCGACGCCGTGGATCAATTACATCGGCGAGGGCCGTTACGGCGGCATCGTGTCCAACACCGGCGGAGGGTTCTCGTTCGATCGCGACCCGCGCAATCGGCGCGTGACCCGCTACCGCTACAACGGCATCCCGATGGACCAACCCGGGCGCTACGTGTACCTCCGCGACCAGGACTCGGGCGAGTACTGGAGCCCGACCTGGCAGCCGGTAGGGAAGCCGCTCGATTTCTACGAGTGCCGCCACGGGGCGGCATATACCAGGATCCGCGGCGTCTTTGGCCAGATCGAATCCGAGCTCACGTATTTCGTGCCCCTCAGCCCGGCCGACGAACCGGCGCCATGTGAGCTTTGGGTTCTGCGTATCCGCAACACCGGCAACGTGCGACGGCGCCTCCGGTCCTTCAGCTATGCCGAGTTCAGTTTCGCCGACGCTCTCACCGACCTGACCAATCTGGATTGGGCGCAACACATCGTCTTCAGCAGCTGCGAGAACGGCACCATTCGGGTCGCCACCAAGTTCAACCCACTCGTCTACTTCTTCGCGAGCGGCAGCAAGCCCGCGGGCTACACGTGCGACCGCGAGGACTTCCTGGGCCGCTGGGGTGATCTGGCGAATCCGGCCGTCGTGCGGTCGGGGATCCCGTCCGATGCCCCCTCGCCGCGCGGCAACAGCGTCGGCTCTCTCACGCATGACATCGAGCTCGAGGCCGGCGAGGAGCGGCGCCTCGTCTACGTCATGGGCGCAACCGAACGACCCGCGGAGATCGCCCGAGTCGTAGCTCGCTTCTCGGACCCGGCCGAAGTCGATGCCGCCTTCGCGGCGTTGCGCGACGACTGGGACTCCTACCTTTCGCGCTTTACGGTCGAGACTCCGGATCCCGACACGAACGCCATGCTGAACTTCTGGAACCAGGTTCAGTGCCGCACTACGCTGTACTGGTCCCGGTTCGTGTCGGGGTATGAAACCGGCATGGGCCGAGGAATGGGTACGCGCGACAGCGGCCAGGACACGCTCGGCACCATGCACACTGTTCCGGATCACGCCCGCCGGGTGCTGACGCGAATCTGGGAGATGCAGTTCGCCGACGGTCACACCTGGCACCAGTTCTTCCCGCTCACCGGCCAGGGCGGGCCCGGTCTCGCCGGCGAGTTCCCCGACTGGCCGCAGTGGTTCTCAGACGATCACTTGTGGCTGATCATCTCGGTTTGCGCCTATCTGCGCGAGACCGGCGACTTCAGTTACCTCGAGGAATTGGTCCGTTACCAGGACCATGCCGAAGAGACCGTCTGGGAGCACATGCTGAGGGCGGTCGATTTCACGCTGAACAATCTCGGCCCGCACGAGTTGCCCCGCTCCGGTTTCTCCGACTGGAATGACACGCTCAACATCGACCATGGCTCCGGCAAGGCCGAGAGCGTCTGGGTCGCGATGCAGTTCTGCCGGGCGATGCTCGATCTAGCCGAATTGTGCGGAGAAACCGGCCGGGCGGCCGACGCTCGCCGCTTCGCTAGCCTGCACGCTTCGATGGCCGCAAGCGTCAATGAATGCGCATGGGACGGGGCCTGGTATGCGCGGTCGTTCGACGACGATGGTGCACCGATCGGTGTCTCGGGAGCGGCTCATCACGCCATCGACTTGATCCCGCAGAGCTGGTGTGTCATGGGCGAGGTCGCGCCTCGCGACCGGGCCGAGTTGGCCATGCGTTCGGCCGATGAGAAGCTCAATACACCCTACGGCGTCGCCTTGCTCTGGCCGCCCTACGACGGTTCTGACGATCGCGTCCGCGGCACTTCCACGTACGTGCCTGGTGCCAAGGAGAACGGTGGCATCTTCTGCCACGCCAACACATGGACGATCGTGGCCGCGGCAATGCTCGGCTGGGGCGACGACGCGTACCGCTATTACCGTCAGATCCTGCCGCTCGCGCGGACCGACTCGGACCTGTACAAGGTGGAGCCGTACACCTACCCGCAGAACATTTGCGGCCCGACGCACCCGTCGTTCGGGATGGCGCGTAATGCCTGGCTAACCGGCACGGCGGCATGGACCTTCGTGGCTGCGACGCAATGGATCCTCGGCATTCGGCCGACCTACGATGGTCTGCGGATCGCCCCGGCACTTCCGGCGGCGTGGCCCAGCTACAAGGCACATCGGGAATTCCGCGGCGTGGCCTACGAGATCGCGGTTCGCAGGGAAGGGCTCGGTAACTCGGTTTCGCTGCTCGTAGACGGAATGGCAGTCGCCGGCGACGTGGTGCCTCTACCGCCCCCGGGGACGGCGAACGTACGAGTGGACGTCGTCCTCCGATGAGCGCGTCCGGTGCCGACACCTTGCACGGCGCCGACGGCGGATTGCCGGGTGCCATTGGCGATTACCACGGCCGCGTGACCCGTCGCCTCGAGGGCGCGGCATGCTGGGTGGAGGTGCTCGCCGCCGGCGGCCCGCGAATCGTGGGTTTCGGATTGCGAGGCGGACCCAACGTTCTCGCCGAGACGCCGGACATGGGCTGGGACTCTGGGTTCGGGCGCTATGAGTTGCTCGGCGGCCACAGGTTGTGGTTCGCGCCGGAAACTCTCGAGTGCAGCGTTCCGGACCAACGCGGGTTGACGATCTCCGCAGTTGCCGGAGGCGTACGTCTCGTGGGTGCGGTGGAACCGCCCACCGGCCTCCGCAAGGCCGTCGAAATCCGCCTCGATCCGGAAGTGGCTGCTCTGAGCATCCGCCATGAGCTCCTGAACGAAGGCTCGCGCACCCTCGAGATTTCGCCTTGGGCGATCACCCAGTTGCGCCTTGGGGGCGTGGCGGTCGTGGAGCTGCCGATCAGGGTCGCCGAACATATCCTCGAGCCAAACCAGGTCTTGGTGCTGTGGCCCTACTCCTCCTGGGCCGACGATCGGA
>CAZRUC010000302.1:0-3237 GCA_964603175.1 uncultured Anaerolineaceae bacterium | reverse complement strand
GCCTTCAACTTCGACTTCCTGGTTCGCCCGTGGGACGGACCCAGCCTCAAGGCGTCGATCGACGAGACGCTCGCCGCGCATGCACCCGTCGGCGCGCCCGCCACGTGGGTGCTCTCGAACCACGACGTCACCAGGCCGGTTACCAGGTATGGCCAGGAGGACTCGGCCTTTGCCTTCGCCACGAAACGAGAGGGCACTCCGACCGACCTCGATCTAGGCCGGCGGCGAGCAAGGGCCGCCGCGATGCTGTGCGCCGCGTTGCCCGGCTCGCTCTACATCTACCAGGGTGAAGAGCTCGGCCTCGAGGAAGTCCAGAACCTTCCGCCCGACCAAAGGCAGGATCCGATGTACCTGCGCTCCGGCGGCTCCGACCCGGGCCGCGACGGCTGCCGCGTTCCCCTTCCGTGGGCCGGGATCCTTTCTCCCTTCGGCTTCAGCCCCGCCGGCGCGACCGGCGAACCGTGGCTTCCGCAGCCGAGCAACTGGGCTGCGCTGACTGTCGAAGCCGAGCGATGTGATCCCGAGTCGATGCTGAGCCTCTACCGAACGATGCTCGCAATCCGGCGGAGTGATCCGTGTCTGGGTGGCGGCGACCTGCGCTGGCTCCCGTCGCCGACGCAGGTGCTCGCCTTCGCCCGGGGCCCGCGATTCATCTGCGTAACCAACCTCTCCTCCGCCGCAATCGAACTACCAGCCGATTGCTCGCTCCTTCTCGCCAGCGCCTCGCTGGCCGGTGGCCTCCTGCCGTCAGACGCCACCGCATGGCTGCGTGCCGAAGGAGCCTCAACCCAGGATCGCACCCTCCGGGGCCCGAAAGAGGGAGGAGAATGAGGATGGAGTGATGCCAAAGTACGGCTCTCCCGGGGGGTTTGAAACTCAGACAATCAGCGAGTTTGACCGACAACCGAGGTAACTGAGGAACATGGCAGCTAAGCCCTCTAGCAGGTTCAAGGGGCTGGTGATGGTCGCATTGACCATCGCCACCGTGACCGCCTGCAGCTCCGCATCCAGCTCTCCTACCGCCACTGCCGGAACCACCAGTTCGGCGAACCCGAGCACTTCCGCGAGCACCGTCAGCCACAAGCCCGTCACCATCTCCGTGGGCGTGCTGCGGCCCGGCGCCACTCAGGAAGCCACCGACGCGCTGAACCTCCAGATCAGCGAGTTCGAAGCCAAGTACCCGTGGGTCACCGTCGAACCCATGGAGTACAACTGGACCGCTCCGACCTTCACCGCCGCCCTCGCGGCCGGCACCCTGCCGGACGTCTTCACGATCCCCTTCACCGACGGCAAGGGCCTGATCCAGCAGCACCAGATCGTCAACATCGACTCGCGCGTCCGTGCGCTCCCGTACGCCGCCAAGTTCAACAAGAGCATCCTCGGCAACGGCCAGGATGAAAAGGGCCAGATCTGGGCAGTGCCGTACCAGGCTTACGGCATGTCGCTCACCTACAACCGCACCATCTTCACCGCGGCCGGTCTCGATCCCAATAAGCCGCCCACGACCTGGGACGAGGTCAAGGCCGATGCCAAGATCATCTCCGACAAGACCCACAACGCCGGCTTCGCGACCATGGCGACAAGCAACACCGGCGGCTGGCAGCTGACGACCATGACCTACGCCCTCGGCGGACGCATGGAGACCACCGGCGCCGACGGCAAGGTCACCGCCACTCTCAACAACGCCGCCACCAAGGCCGGCCTGCAGTGGCTTCACAGCCTGCGCTGGGACGACAACTCCATGGGCGCGACTTTCGACTACGACTGGACTTCGATCAACCAGGCCTTCGCGGCCGGCCAGATCGGTATGTTCACCGGCGGTTCCGACCTCTACACCGCAATGGTCCAGAACAACAACCTGAACCCCGCCGACTACGGCGTAACCATCATCCCGCTCGCCAGCGACCCGAACGCCGGCGTCCTCGGCGGCGGCACCCTCGCAGCCGTCAACGTCGTCACGACTGAAGATCAGCGAGACGCCGCGGTCAACTGGATCGACTTCTACTGGATGAGCAAGCTCCTTACGCAGGATGGTGCCGTGGCCGATGCCAAGGCGCTCAAGGCCAACAACCAGGCCGTCGGCGTGCCGACCCTGCCCCTCTTCGACAAGACGACCTACGATCAGGTCCAGACCTGGATCAAGGACTACGTCAACGTCCCCACGAGCCAGATGACCCCCTTCACCTCCAAGATCTTCGACGAGCCGCTTGTCAATGAGCCGGCCCGCAACACCCAGGATCTCTACGCGGCTCTCGATCCCGTTCTTCAGGCAGTTCTGACCGACAAGAACGCGAACATCGACGCGCTTCTCACCGCGGCCAACAAGCAGGTCCAGACCGTCCTCGACAAGGGCTAGTCGACCACAGGAGATGGGGGCCCAGGCTCCCGGGCCCCCATCAACCCCCTCTCTAGGGCGCGGCAGATGACGCGCAGAAAGGCAGACTCCCGGTAATGAGCTCCCCGTCTGGTTCGACGGTTGCAGTCCGCGGCAAGCTCGAGCGCCGTCGATCGCGGATCCGGGTCAGCCGAAACGGGCTCAGCACGCTGGTCTTCCTGCTGCCGTTGCTGCTTGTTTTCGGTGCATTCTCCTGGTACCCAATCGTTCGATCGCTCGTCATGAGCATCCAGGAGACGAACCTCGTCTCCACTCCCACGTTCGTCGGCCTCGACAACTTCGCCAGGGTTCTGGCCGACCCGCTGTTCAGCAAGGCTGTCTCTAACACGGCGTTCTTCGCCCTCCTAGCCCTGATCATCGGCTATCCGATCCCGCTCGTCCTGGCCGTGATCATGAGCGAGACCCGCCGCTACAAGGGCCTTCTCAGCGCACTGGCATACCTGCCCGTTGTAATTCCCCCCGTTGTTTCGGTGCTCCTATGGAGGTTCTTCTTCGACGGCAGCCCCAACGGGGTCTTCAATACGATCCTCGGCGTGGTGGGGCTCGGGCCGGTCCACTGGCTTGGAGATTCAGGCACTGCGATGCCATCGATCGTGATCGAAGCTACCTGGGCCGGCTTCGGCGGAACCGTAATCATCTATCTCGCGGCCCTGCTGAGCGTGCCGCGAGAGCTCTACGACGCCGCGGAGGTGGACGGCGCCTCGATCCGGCAGAAGATCTGGCACGTGACCCTGCCGCAGTTGCGCGGGATCCTCTTCATAACCCTGATCCTGCAGCTGATCGCCACGTCGCAGCTGTTCACCGAGCCGTTCCTGTTCACCGGTGGCGGCCCGGCAAACTCG
>CAZRUC010000301.1:0-3268 GCA_964603175.1 uncultured Anaerolineaceae bacterium | reverse complement strand
CGAGAAGTCGACGATGACGTCGGCCCGCTCAGCCGGTCCGAGCATCAGGTTCTTGCTCGAGACGTTGAGGACGGTGATGTCGCGGCGGTTGTACGTGTAGCCGATTGGGGAGTCAGAAAGAGCCACCGGGCCGGGCAGGAAGCCGCCCTCGGTGCCGATCTGGGTCATGATCGGGCCGACGGCACGGTTGTCCGGCACGCCGCCGGCTCGCCCGTCCAGGACGTCCGCCGAGTAGCCTGCAGTTCCGGGGGTTCCGGCAACGGCCGGCACCATCGGCACTTCGCCGGCGTTGGCGTTGATCAGCTTGCCGGTCGCGTCCCACATTTGGCCGTTGGACGCGGCGCAGTAGAGCTGAAGGTTGAGGGTGCGGTCGTTGCTGGCGTTGAGGATCCGAAGGCGATAGGCCTTTTGCCCGACCTGCGTGAACGGGTAAGCGGTGCCGTTCACGAGCGGCGTGTCCATGAATCCTTCGGGCACGATCGACGGATTCGGCGTCCCGGGGTTCGGTCCTTCGTCAGGGGTTGTGCCCGCGAGGGGGTTCGCGACCGTTCCGTTCTTGATGCCGGTGTTCGGGGGCCAGAACCATGGCCCGTAATCCCAGCGACCCATGGCGTTGACGCCCATTGCGTCGGCCGGGTTCTGGTTGGGCATGTAGACGTGCGGATACCAGAGGTTGCCTGCACCGCCGTACTTGGCGGTGTCCCAGGTCGGGTCTTCCGCGGCGAGCTGCGCCGGGCCGGGGACGAAGGTCTTGTCCTGGATCACGAGCGGGATCTGGTCGGACGGGATCTGGCCCGCGGCGACCATGCCGGCTTCAGTCGAGTCCCCGACGATGTATCCAGCGGCTTCGCCCGCGTACACGTTGAGGCGGGTGATGCCGTACGAATGGTCGTGATAGAACATCAACCGCGCGCTCTGCTGGTTGGTGTAGAAGAAGGTCATGGAGCCGGGGCCCGGGGCGGGCATGTCCGGAACGTTGACGACGCTGACGCCCTGGGGGTACTTGGTGTCCTCACCAACGGGTGTGACCCACTGGTTCGGAGTCCCGTCGCTGATCCACGGCGTGACGCCGCCGTGCAGGTGGAGGGTTGCCCGGTTCTCCGAATAGGTCGCGCAAGTCGTGACCATCATCGGGTCGCAGTCGGCGCCCGTGGCATCAACTGGTCCGCCGCCCGCACCCATGACGGTCGTGTCCACGGGGATGAACAAGTCGCCGGGAATGCCGGTGGGCAGGTAGTTGGTGAACTTGACCCGCGTCGGCGTATTCCGCGTGGCGATGATCGTCGGGCCGAGATACTGCGGGTTGTCGTAGCCGTACACCTGGTTGCCCAGGCCGTCTACCACGGGAATGGTCGATCCATCGAGCAGGGCGTTGGTCAACGGCACGTGCTTGCTGGAAAGCGTGTTGACCGGCGTCTCGAGCTGGACGTAGCCGCGCAACAGCGTGGCAGGCAAGTCCTGGCTGAGCTTCTGCCGGTACTGGATCACGGCGATCTCGTAGTAGTCGGAGCCCAGATACGTCGTCTTGTCGGGAACGGCGATCGGGAGTTCTTGCCCAAGGTCGTTTGTCGTGCCGAGACCCGGCAGCGAATCGACGAACTTGCGAATGCCGCCCGAAGCGTAGCCGGCGCCCCCGTTCGTCACGGTGATTGCCGTTACGGTGCCGGTGACGGAGGCCGTCGCGGTTGCGCCGGTACCCACGCCGGCAATGCCGACGGTCGCTGTGGTGTAGCCGGTGCCGGCGGTGCCGATCGTGATCCCGGAGACGGTATCGGTCGTGATCGTGGCGATCGCGGTCGCGCCCGTGCCGGCTGAGTCGGTGATGCCGACGGTGGGGTTAGAGGTGTAGCCCGCGCCGGGGGCGGTGATGGTGAAGCCGGTGATTGCGCCGGTTCCATCGACGGTAGCCGTCGCAGTCGCGCCGGAGCCGCCGCCGCCCGTGATGGCCACGACCGGAGCGACGTAGCCCGTTCCGCCTGCCGAGGACAGGGCGACGTTGGTGACGGAACCCGAAACGACAGCCGTTGCCGTCGCGCCGGTGCCGTCGCCGGTGATCGTCACGGCGGGCACGGCTGTGTAGCCGGTGCCACCGTTGGTTACCGCGATCGCAGTCACAAGCCCGGTGACGGTCGCATTCGCGACCGCACCCGTGCCCGTACCGCCGCTAAGCGAGACGGTCGGGGCAGACGTGTATCCGAAGCCGGGGCTCGTTACTGCGACCGCAGTGACGACGCCATTCACGACGGTAGCCGTGGCCGCCGCTCCAGAGCCGCCACCGCCGCTGAGGGTGACCGCGGCGCCGCTACCGGGCAGCGGGCTGTTGGCGTAGTTCGGCGTCGTGCCGAAGTAGTCCGGCGTCGCCATGGTCGTCGCCAACGGCGTCGCCGCGTTCATCGCGACCGTGCAGGCCGCTCGGGCTGCGGCGGCGCGTTCGGCGGCCGCGAGCCTGTCGGCATTCGTAATTGGGCCTTGATGGATGGTCGGTGCCGCGACCTGGCAGAGCTGGGGACGGGCCGCTGCCACGATGGATGTAGTTGCCGCCGTCATCAATAAGACGAGGATTGCGGCGGCCGAGAAGATTCTCTGTCGCAATCCGGAATGGCGTCCTGTGGACAGGCCTCCCTGACCTGGCCCCTGTCGCGTTGCCACCTTTTGCCTCCTACGCTTCTCCCAAACCAGCAACCAACGCTCAGTCCGTGGTTGCCGGCATTGCCACTCGGACTTCGTTTGCTCTCCTCTTGGTTGGGCTCCGATTCTGCTTTCAGGCTCTTGCCCGACTACCGCGCGGCCAAAGCGGCGGCCCCACGCTCAGACATGCGGGCACGCGCCAGCTACCTCTGGCGGTTGGGTGGCGGCGGGGCCCGTATCTCCGACGGGCCGGGTGGCGGCGGGACTCGCTCCCGAACTTGGATAGTCCCCGACGTCTTATGACCCTACTCACTTGAGGGGCACTCATATATGGGAGCAACGACCTACTAATAAGGGTCGGTTGGCCCGACTTTTGAACCTCTCCATTCCCGGTGGAGTTGGTTGCGACGTGCTCACCCCGGAAAGCCGCATTTCATCCACTGGGCCAAACGAGTGACGGATCCCGTCCCGGGTGGATGCAACCTACCCAGTAGGCACGCCGCGAACCATCAATACGAGTAGGGGCAACATTGCGAAACCATTGCAACGCGTGGCAATTGCTGCCGTTGCCGTCGCGCTGGGAGGGCGCCCGCCCTAGACGCCGGCCAGGTCCAGGCCCGCTTGGCCGAGGACGCCGGCG
>CAZRUC010000300.1:0-3271 GCA_964603175.1 uncultured Anaerolineaceae bacterium | reverse complement strand
TTCATTCGGGCCTGTTTGCCCACAGCGTCCTGCTTCCGCTTCGACCGCACGATATGCCCTGTGAGTCTACTGGCGGCGTCCGACGAAACCTCCCGCTCGGCTCCCAGGCGCTCCTCGTGCAACTGCTCCAAACGTGGCCCGTCTAGACTTGGCTGTCATGCGCGACCTCTACCCGCCGATCGAACCATTCGAAGTTGAGCGCCTCAGAGTCTCAGACATTCACGAGCTTCATCTCGAACAGAGCGGGCGGCCCGACGGCCAGCCGGTCGTATTCCTTCACGGTGGGCCCGGCGCCGGTACCACTCCAAAGCATCGGCAGTTCTTCGACCCCGACGTCTATCGGATCGTGCTGTTCGATCAGCGCGGCTGCGGGCGAAGCACGCCCCGAGCGATGCTCGAGCAGAACACGACCTGGGACCTCGTCGAGGATATGGAGAAGATCCGAGTCCACCTCGGGATCGAGCGATGGGTCGTTTTCGGCGGCTCCTGGGGAAGCACCCTGGCCCTCGCCTACGCGGAAACGCACCCGGAGCGCGTGACCGCACTCGTCCTGCGGGGCATCTTCCTGCTCCGACCGCACGAGCTCCGCTGGTTCTACCAGGAGGGCGCGAACTTCGTCTTCCCCGACGTGTGGGAGTCGTTCCTCGCCCCGATTCCGGAAGGCGAGCGCGGCGACCTCCTGACGGCCTACTACCGACGCCTCACGGGAGCCGATCCTGCCGTTCGTGAGGCCGCCGGCCGGGCCTGGGCGACCTGGGAAGCAACAACGATCACGCTCCTCCCGGACGCGCACGTGATCGACGAATTCAGGGGACGGGACGCCGCCGACAACCTGGCTCGCATCGAATCCCACTACTTCGTGAACGGCGGCTTCTTCACTCATCCCGACCAGCTGCTCGACGACGTCTCCTCGATCCGGCACATCCCGGCGGTCATCGTCCAGGGCCGCTATGACATGTGTTGTCCGATGACGAGCGCCTGGGACCTGCACCGCCGCTGGCCTGAGGCCGCGTTCGAGGTCGTGCTCGATGCCGGCCACGCCGCCTTTGAGCCCGGGATCGCGGATCGGCTGATCGAGGCCACCGATCGGTTCCGGCGACTACGGCTGGTATAGCTCGGCCGTGGCGAGCCTGGCTGCATCGTCGAGCCCCTCATCGCTGCTTCCGCCCGCGACGATGAGCACCCGGCCGTCGCGGAGCAGCGTGGCAGTGTGCTCGACGCGCGAGTCGCTCATCGACCCGGCCGGAGTGAACGTGGCGCTATTCGGCTGATACAGCTCGGCCGAAGCGAGCGAACCCACGTTGTCGGCAAAGCCTCCGACGATGAGCACCGGGCCGTCGGCGAGTTGCGTGGCGGTCTGCAGGTAGCGGGGAGCTGCCAGGGAACCGGTCGCGCTAAAGGTCGCGGCGGCCGGATCGTATAGCTCGGCGGAGGCAAGGGGCTTCGTGCCATCGTTGCCGCCTGCGATCAGGACGTGGCCGTCGGCCAGCACGGTGGCCGTGTGCCAGAAGCGGGCGCCGACCATCGAGCCGGTGGCTGTGAACTTGCCGGTCGCAGTGTCATACAACTCGGCCGAAGCGAGGCTGGGCGCGCTGCCGACGCTGGACGCGCTGCCCACCCCAGTCGGACCGCCGCCTCCGGCGACCAGGACGTGGCCATCGCGGAGCATGGTTGCGGTGTGGTTGAAGCGAGCCGCAGTCATCGCGCCCGTCGGGCTGAATGTTCCGGTCGACGGGTCGAACAGTTCCGCGGTGGCGATCGCCGAGAAGACGTTATTGCTCTCGATCTGGCCTCCGGCGATCAGGACCCGGCCGCCGGGCAGGAGGGTGGCCGAGTTACCGACTCTCGGCGTGGTCATCGAGCCGGTCGCCGCGAACATGCCGGTCGCTTCGTCGTACAGCTCAGCCGATGCGAGCACCGGCGCATCCGGATCTTCGCTCCAGCCTCCGGCGATCAGCACGCGGCCGTCGGACAGCACCGTGGCCGTCGCGCCGTATCGTCGCGTGCTCATCGGACCGGTCGGGCTGAACGTTCCCGTCGTCGGGTCGTATAGCTCGGCCTTGGCTGCATCCTCCGGAGCGCCGCCGCCGGCGATCAGCACGCGTCCGGACGGAAGCAGGCTTGCGGTCTGCTGGGCGCGGGCGGCCGTCATCGAGCCGGTCTGGCTGAACCCAGTTGTGGGAGTCCCCGAGGTAAAGATGGCCGACGTTGCGCTGGGCGTCGTATTGGGCATCGGCTCAGTGCTCGGCAATGTGGAAGGCGCCCCGGTTGCTGGCGATCCCGTAGGCGTGCCATCACCGCAACCGGTGAGCGCGAGGACGGCTCCCAGCGCTGCCAGGCGGACGCAGATGGCCCTGAAACGAGATCGATCCGTGATCCGACTCCCAATCCGGCCGCGTGGCATCTTTGGGCTGGGGGCTCCCGAAGCGGAAGCTTCCCGCCGATACCACCGGCACGCACCTGAGGCTAACCGACAATGAACGTCAGCGCGATCGATCCTACTTCCGCCGACCGTGTAACGCAGCAAGTCGCTGCCGCCACTCCGCCAGCCAAGAAGGTGCCCTCAGCCTCAGCGGCCACCGTGGCGGCGCTGGCGACACCCGCGGCGAAGGTCGCAATCTCTGGCGTGCCCGCCACGGTCAAGCCCGAGGATCGGGCGCTGTATATGCAGATCCTCAAGTCCGTTGGCGGCAACGTGACCATGGCCCTCGCGGCGCTCGCGGCGCTCGCGGCCAAAGAGGCTTCCGAAGCGCAGAGCTAGCCACGCCGGACGATCCGCTAAAGTCTCAGCGGCTCACGAAGCTCCCGGTCCATCGATCCGGGCGCGCCAGGCTCGGGCGGGGCGTCGGCAGCAAGCGTTGCCCGGCGCGCCATCTCCTCGGCCAGCACTCGATGCAACGTCGCCTGGCCGCGGCCGACCAGATCCGCCAGAAGGTCGCTCAACCCGGTGGACTTCTCGCGCTCGCGTCGGCTCTTGCCCCATGTGAACAGGAGCCGGACTTGGGTACCTTCGGGAACGTCCTCGTAGGTGAAGCTCGAGACGATCTTCATCCCATTCGGCAGGGTCGTGCGGTGGGTCACGTAGTCGGTCGGCCGCCAGTCGAGGATCTCCTCGATCAAGACGTCCTTCCCGTGCATGCAGTGGTTCGTGGTCCCGACGCCACGCCGAGGTGCCGTGGGCTTCTCGTCGACCGCCTGGACGTCGGCCTGCCAGAGCGGACGGATCGCCGGGTCCGTCATGAACGACCAGACGATGTCCCGAGGCGCCGGG
>CAZRUC010000299.1:0-3306 GCA_964603175.1 uncultured Anaerolineaceae bacterium | reverse complement strand
CGGCTCAACGGCCTCACGAAATGGCGCATCACTTCCGGATCGGCATTCAGGCCGGCGAAAGGCCCACGGTCGGAGTCCCGCCAGCGCCGCAGAATCAGCCGATCGGTCGTGAGCGCGGCCGCGTGAACGGTTTCCGCCTCAGCGGCCCGCGGCGGCGAGGATCGCCCGCAGGTCCGGCTCATGCTCGGCGTAATGCTCGCTCGTGTTGCCCAGAAGCGATTCGACGTGCTCCGCGTCCTTGAGCCAGCGCGACTCTGGGACGACGGTGAGATAGCCGCGCAACTCACCCGGGGCGGCGGAGAAACGGCGCCGCACCTCGCTCATCGGCAGCGCTCGCCATTCGGCCTGATAGCCAGCGTTCTGGGCGTCGCCGTCCACGTCCCAGTTCTTCGAGGCCGCCTGGATCCGGTCGAACGAGGGGCTTGCCGGACCCATGGCCAACTCCGTCGCGATCGCCAGCCACCACTCGAGCCAGACGGTGAGGTGGCCCATCAGATCGCGACCGGACCAGCCATGAGCATCGTCCACGGGCCGCTCTAACTGCTCGTCGCTCAGCTCCAGGAGCGCCTCGAAAGGTCGCCACGCTTCGCGTTCTTCTTCGAGAAAGGACATGCCATCGAGATACATGCGCACATGTTATCGCCTCAGCCCCACCTCACGGCCCGGTGCACCGGTGCGCCTAACTTATGGCTTCGTCGCGACACCGGCCGGGCTATTTGCCAACGCCCGGCGCCCACTTAGCTTGGCTGATGGCCGCCGATGGACAGACACGAAGGTGCCTGGGGCGTCGGACACGGGTCGGGGTTCACGCAACCGCCACACTTGAGACGAGCCGGCGTTCGTAACAGGAGGTAGCAGGCCCCGATCACGACCCGAGCAACTGCGGAATTGCCGGCCAACAAGGCCCTTCAATCGGCGGCCACATTCGCGGCTCAGCTACGAGGAAACACCGTGTCGAGCCTCGGGCGCCTGACAGCCCCCGAGCGCTCCAGATACCGCAGCACGACCCTGGCGGCGAGCAGCACTTCTGGGTCGCGGCCGATCGTCCTCACTATCCAGTCCACGTATGTGGGCTCGATGCCCGCGACGTCGCCGAGCGTAAGCCCCTGGAACTTCCCGAAGGGCAGCGGCGTGTCCAAGGCCTCGGCCAGCGTGGGCAGGTCGCCGACCATGACCGGCCCGTGGTGACGTCGCATCGGCCCCGTGGGATCCGAAGCTCGTGGCGGCTCGTGTCCGGCCATCTCTCGGGGACGCGGCGGCAACCCGGGAAGCGGGCTCCGCGCCAGCGGCCGTAGGGTCGAGTTGCGGGGGCGTAGTAGCGAGCTCGTGTCGATCGTCGCCGTAACCGGCCGGGGCGGGCGAGGTCTGGCTCCCCAGGACGGTCGCGACGGATCGGCGTAGGGCCTGGTGTACCCGTCGAACGGCTCGACGGGCTGGCGACCGGTTCGCGGATCGCGCGTGGCAGCTTCGCGATGCAGCCTTCGCTTCTCGGGGTCGCGCAGCTCCTGGTACGCGGCGTTGATCTCCGCCATCGTCCTCGTGGCGCCCTGTTGAACGGCCTTCTCGCCGCTCGCAACGTCGGGGTGATGCTGACGCGCAAGCCGACGCCAGGCGGTCTTGATGGCTTCCGCCGTGGCATCGACGGGCAGCCCGAGAACGGCGAACGGGTTTCGCTGTGGCATCCCCACAGTCTACCGGCTGGGCTCGAACCCACCCCGCTTGACATCCGGCCGTCGGTGCCGTCCCCTTGCTTCATGCGATCCACACGTACAAGTCGAGCATTGCTGGTCGCGCTGAGCGCGGTCGGGCTCGCGTTCGCGGCGGCCTATCGCTTCGCGCTCCAATACCGCCACAAGGTCGGGCTGCCGCGGCGCAGCCCGGTCGAAGCTAGTCCCGCCGACTTCGGTCTGGCCTTCGAAGAGGTCGCCATACCCTCGGGGGACCTCAATCTCGCGGGATGGTTCGTGCCGGCCGAGCGCGACCCCGACGACGGTCGTGGCGCCCGGCGGAGTCGGGGCCCGGCAGTCGCGATCGTCCACGGCTGGGAGTCGAACCGGGGCAGGACCTTCGCGCACGTCCGCTACCTGCACGCAGCGGGCTTCCACTGCCTCGTCTTCGACGTCCGAGGCCACGGCGGCAACCCGGAAGAGCGACTCCCGGTCAGCGTGCCGGAGTTTGCGGCTGACTCCGCGGCGGCCGCGCGCTGGCTCCTGGAACGACCCGAAGTGTCGGCCGTGGGTCTGCTTGGTCACTCGATGGGCGGCGCCGGTGCGATCGCCGCAGGAGCCGCGGAACAGCGCATCGGCGCCGTCGTGAGCATCTCGGCGCCGGCCGATATCGTGCGCATGACCCGCCGAACCTTCGAGATGGCCGACATGCGGGTTCCGGCGCTATTGGCCATTCCCCTCGCCTGGCTCACGGCGCGAGTCCTGCTCTCCCCACGTGGCGACTCGATGGCAGAGGCAAGCGCAACCGCGGCCGCCGCGATCTACCGCGGACCGCTTCTCATCCTGCACGGCGAGCAGGACCGAGCGGTTCCGGTGGCGCACGTGCAACTCATCGCCCAGGCGGCTCGCTCGACGCGCGGGCCCGAGGACGCACCGGTCGAGACGTTGGTGCTGCCCGAGTTCGGCCACCGCTGGCTCTACGAGGCTCCGGAGGCGCGGCGGAGAGTGGCCTCATTCTTTGCCCGAGCGCTGGCCGGCCCGGTTGCCCCGGAGGTAGCCGGCGAACGCGCTGCCGAATGCGCCGTCGAGCGGCCCCCCAACCCCATCTACGGCTTCGGCGCCATGCCGACGGGCCCCGCCTGAGCCGAACATTGGAGACAGACATGGATACGTGGCAGGCGATAGACACAACGAGGGCCATCCGCAAATTCGATGGGCGCGCGCTCGACCCCGAACACCTGCGCCGCATCCTCGATGCCGGCCGGCGCTCGGGCAGCTCGAAGAACCAGCAGAGCTGGGACTTCGTGGTCTGCACGGATCGCGATCATCTGGCGCAGCTCGCCGGCGTCGGGCCGTACGCGCAACATCTCGCCGGAGCCGCCGTGGCCGTCGCGCTCGTCGTGCCCGATCCGGCCGCCAGCGCGGCCCCGTATTCGATCATGTGGGATCTCGGCCGCGCGGCGCAGAACATGACGCTCGCTGCCTGGGAGCTCGGCATCGGCAGCGCGCCGGCCACGGTCTATGACCAGCCGCTCGCCCGCGAACTCCTATCGCTGCCCCCAGACCGATGGTGCGAGTTCCTCCTCTCTTTCGGCTATCCCGAAAAGCCCGAAGCTCTCACTTGGGCCAAGCGGGCCGG
>CAZRUC010000298.1:0-3308 GCA_964603175.1 uncultured Anaerolineaceae bacterium | reverse complement strand
GGGAGGATGAAAACCCCGGTCGGCTGAAGTCGAGACGGGTGCCAGCCGGGGCAACTCGCGCAACGACCCGACGGCCCGGCCATCAGCGGCGCCGGAACCGATCTGGGGAAAGGGGCGCCTGGTGACGTAGCCGCAGCTACTCGGGACAGGATCTAGCGGTCGGCGAGCGGGTATGTCAGCGCCCGCGGGCGACCCTCAGCCGCGGGGGACATCGGGAGGGGGAGGCGCTCCATCACGTAGCCGAAGAGCGCGGCTCCAAGCGTGATAAGGAGGGCAGCGAAGATCCTGCTTCTTACGCGGGGAGTGTAGTCGGGCAACACGCAGCGCCGCTGCGCTATCCCACGCAAATACAACAGGGAATGGAGCGGGAGACGGGTCTCGAACCCGCGACATTCTGCTTGGACGGCGAATAGGTTCTAGCGCCGGCTAGTGACGACCACGTCGAGAAAGAACCATCGAAGCGGTCTCGGCCTCGTTGTCACGCTAGTCCGCCCTATAGGTGGGATGATCAACTGGTAGCGGCACCTGGAGTCGGTTGCGGAGGAATCGGTGACGCAATCCGTCAGTTGGGCAACTCTCAGCCGTCCCGCGAAGGCATATCGGGTCTTCCACGCCATGTGGTCGGTGGCAGGCCTCACCGGCCTCGGGTACATCTGGGTCTGTGCCGCGAGGCGACGTCGAAATCGTCTTCTCGGGGCCAGCATGGCGTTCCTCTCAATCGAGGGCGTCGGGCTGATGATCGGAGGCGGCGACTGCCCGATGGGGCATTTGCAGGAGCAGTTGGGCGATCCGGTTCCGTTCTTCGAGCTCGTGCTGCCGCCGCGTGCCGCCAAGGCCGCCGTCCCGATCCTCGCGGTAGCTTCCCTCGCCGGATTCCTCGCGGTTGCGCTAAGGCAGCCGAGCAGGAGCAGTTAGCCGGCCATCTGAGCGTACCCGAGGGGGCCGCCATCGCCCTCGGGCGGAATGGAAGCTACTCCTTCTCGACAACGCCGCCAGGCAGAGGCAAACCTGGAAGACACGATATGTGGCGATTGCCGCCCTCTCTCTTGGCCAGGTACATGGCGTAGTCGGCGGCCCTCAGCAATGTGTCTGCGTCCGCGCCATTGTCCGGATAGAAGCTGAGGCCAATGCTCACGGTGGCCTTCACTCTGTGTCTCTCCAGGTTGAAGGACGTGGCCAGAGCGCGCTGGACTCTCAGAGTGACTGGCTCGGCGTCTCGGATCTCGTGAGCCGTTTCGAGGATGATCACGAACTCGTCGCCGCCGATGCGAGCGACTGTGTCGCTCTGACGCACGCTCTTGGTGAGCCTCTTGGCAACGGCACGGAGCAAGAGATCGCCGAACTCGTGACCGTAGGAGTCGTTGACGTCTTTGAAGTGGTCGATGTCCATGTACAGGACGGCAAAGGCGGAACCCGACCGTTTGGCACGGGCCAGGAGCTGGCTCAAGCGGTCGAGCATCAGAAAGCGATTCGGGAGATCGGTGAGCGTGTCGTGCGTGGCGAGGTGCTGGAGGACCACCTCGGTCTCCCTTATCTCGTTTATCTCGCGGGTGATGCCTACCAGACCTATGACAGCGCCAGACTCGTCGACGAGCGGCAGCTTGGTGGTTAGCGTCCAGTTCGTCCGGCCGTTGTCCAGCTGGCGGCTCTCGATCAGGCCGATGATGGGTCGGCTCATCTCCATGATCCTGGTGTCGTCGAGCCGGGTTCCCTGGCCGAACGCCTCTCCAAACAGATCGATGTCGGTCTTGCCGATCAACTCCGATGGATCCGAGAAGCCGAGGTCCTGAGCCATCTTTCGGCTGACGCGAAGCAGACGGCAATCTCGATCCTTGAAGTAGATGCTATCTGCCGTGCTCTCCATCAGGGCGTGGAAGAGGAATGAATCGCTCGGAGGATCGGGTGATGACGTGCTCACTACGAGGTGACCTCTGGTTGGCTTAGCTGCGAAGTCTCCGTCGCTGCGCTTCGATTGCCACGACACCCAGCCCTCCCAAGACGAGGCAGATCAACAGTGCAAGGAGTGGTGCCGAGTCTCTACCCTAGGGGCCCTTTGGACTGACTCTAGGGCGCGCCCGGCGATGCCCGCGAGGATGAAACCCTCCCGCTCGCGTGGGGTCGAGGCGGGTCCATCACCTGCCGCGGTGTCCCTCATCACGCTGTCGCGACCGCTAACCTGCTCGATTGCATTTGGAGGACGATCGCAGGATCGTGCGATCGGGCATGGCACGCCCGCGGTTACGATTGCGGCGTTGGCCCAGGTGGCCCTGGCGCTACCCCGATCGCGCGAGGGCGGATCTTCCGACGACCCCGCAGGCTGGGTACTCATGGCAAGAGCCGGCCCCGTCTCGACCGGCAACCCAGGGGTAGCGGACGCGAGTCATCCGATCGCGTCCGAACACCGTACCAGCGCAGGTGCCGTCTGCATAGGCAGATATCCACTACCACCCGCCAGCACGGCCCAGGGTCTCCGAATACCAACCAGCGTCGAAACCCAACCGTTGCGCTGTCTTGCGCAAGCCACAGGGTTCGACAGCCCCGGCACGATGACCTGATCGTGCCGCGTTTGGCGCTTGGACCGATGCCTCCTTCGCACAGGGCGACGCACACGCGACCCCCCGAGATGCGTGGCCTTGGCCGGCGGCAAGAACGTGACCACGTTCATTGACTGACGGAGCGTCCAGCCTCGACGGGCCGACGGGGGCCGTACCTTCTGTGGCCGCCGTCAGACGTCGCCCAGGATCTCCGGCGCCGCGTCAGGATTGCGCTTCCCCGTGCCCGGCGGGTCGTCGAGCCGGTCGCTCTCCTCCCAGGCCGGTTCGCCGGTCTCCTGATGCCGCTCACGACCCGCCTCGCGTCGCTCGTGGCGCGGTGGCGGCTCCGCTGCCGACGCATCCGGCGCGCCCGTCAGGGTTCGCTTGATCCAGGACAGCAGCGACACCAGGGTCTCCTCCGCGACGATCGAACGGCGTGGCTCGACCCCGATTGTACGTCTCCGCGCCAGCCGCCCGCCGCCAGCCTCGACTGGCCGACGGGAGCCGTTTGTCGTGACCTACAGCCCTGTACCCGTGCATCCCGTGCGTTGACGCTGCCGACATCTGGCGCGACCAGGGGAGCGAGCGATGGGATTCCTGCGGCGATTGATCGGCGGACCGTCCGAGCACCAGCCCGCTCCGACGTACCCGCCATGACTGGTCAACCCTTCCGCATCCGAGGTCCTAGGCCTACGGGTGTCCGCTGGTCAGAGCATCTCTTCGGTGCGTGGCGCGGCGGTGCGAGCCAGCCCCTCGACCACAGCCACCCCTGGC
>CAZRUC010000297.1:0-3310 GCA_964603175.1 uncultured Anaerolineaceae bacterium | reverse complement strand
CGGAACTGCGGCACCGACAGGCTGGCGGCGAGGCCGGATCGCATCTGTTCGCGAATCGCGCGCATCGACGGCGGAACGGTCTCGAGGATCGCGATGGCGATCTGGTCGGGCGTCGGCGGCAGCTTGTCAGTCACGGTCGCATGGTACATTAGTTAACAGCACTAACTGTTGCCAACGCCACTTCTCGAGGGATCGATGCCTCCGGCAATCGCGACCCACGACTTGACCCGGCGGTTCGACGCGCTGACCGCGGTGGACGCCCTAAACCTGGACGTCCAGGCGGGCGAAGTATTCGGCCTGCTCGGGCCAAACGGCGCGGGCAAGACAACGACCATAAAGATGCTGATCACGCTGTTGCCCCCAACCGCCGGCGACGCCACCGTGGCCGGCCACGACATACGCCGGGACCCGCGGCTCGTCCGGCGTTCGATCGGCTACGTGCCGCAGCTGCTCTCCTCCGATGGGGCGCTCACCGCGCGCGAGAACCTGATGACGAGCGCCCGGCTGTACCACCTGCCCACGTCCGAGCGGCGGGCCCGAATAGACGAGGCGCTCGAATTCATGGCGCTCGAATCGTCGGCCGACCGGCTCGTTCGAACATTCTCGGGCGGCATGGTCCGCCGCCTCGAGATCGCTCAGGCGATGCTTCACCGTCCCGAGGTCTTGTTCCTCGACGAACCGACGGTGGGCCTCGATCCCAACGCTCGGCAAGCCGTGTGGAGCCACATCCGCGAGCTGCGCGAGGCCGAGGGCACGACCATCATGCTGACCACTCACTACATGGACGAGGCCGCCGAACTCTGCGGACGTGTCGGGTTCATGCACCTGGGCAAGCTCGTGGCTCTCGGGACACCGGCGGAGCTTTCCGCCCAGGTGGGCCCCGGCAAGAACCTCGACGATGCATTCACTCACTTCACCGGCTCGGGGCTGAGCGAGTCCGGCGAGCAAGGAGGCCAATTCCGTGACGTCGCTAGAACGCGCCGAACGGCCCGCCGTCTGGGCTGAGCCGCCCGCCGTAATCCGCTTCGTCCAGGATTCTTGGACGATCGCCGAGGGCGAGCTGCGCAAGCTTCGCCACGACCCGACCGAGCTGATCACCCGAGCCGTCCAGCCGCTGCTGTGGCTGCTGGTGTTCGGCCAGGTCATCGCGAACACGCACGCCATCCCCACCGGCAGCCTCGGCTACCTGGACTTCCTGGCGCCGGGCATCCTTGCCCAGAGCGCCCTGTTCTCGGCGATCTTCTTCGGGATCGCGATCATCTGGGAGCGCGACCTCGGAGTGCTGCACAAGTACCTCGTGAGCCCCGCGTCCAGGAGCGCGCTGGTCACCGGCAAGGCGCTGGCGGGCGGTCTGCGTTCGCTGGTGCAGGCGGCCATGGTCTACGTCCTGGCTTTGGTGATCGGCGTGCACCTGCGGCTCGATCCGCTGTCGGTGATCGGCGTCGCGCTGGTCGTCGTCATCGGCTCGGCCGCCTTCGCGACCTTCTCGCTTGTGATCGCCTGCCTGGTCCGGACCCGCGAGCGGTTCATGGGCATCGGCCAGATCCTGACGATGCCGCTCTTCTTCGCCAGCAGCGCCATCTACCCGATCTCGATCATGCCCGGCTGGCTCCAGGTGGTCGCCCACCTGAACCCCCTCACCTACCAGGTGGACGCGCTGCGCGGCCTGATGGTCGTAGGCGCGACTGAGAGCTTCCCGTTGGCGTTGGACTTCGCGGTGTTGATCGTCACGACGGTGATCCTGATCGCGATCGCCGCGCGACTCTACCCGCGGCTGGCGCAGTAAGGGCTACTCCTCCGCGGTCCTGCGGGAGCTGTCGTTGGACTCCGCCCGTGAATGCGTCAACTCGCGGTCGGCCGAGGAGATCGTGCGGAGCGCTTCCGCCTTTTGAGCATCGACGCGATCGAGGGCGGCGGAGACTTCGGCCCAGGCCTGCTGGAGCATTCCGACTCGGGCGCGGGAGTCCGGCAGTCGAGCTTCCATTTCGGCCGCCTGGTCGGCCATCGCGTGGGTTGCTTGGCCGGCCATTTCCAGCTGCTCGAGCGTGGCCCGCTGGCTGGCAGCGGCCTGCGCGACCATGATGGCGGTCCGCATCGCGGAGGCGGTGGTGGTCGTGGCGGCGGCGATCGCCCGGATCACCTCGTGGTTGTTCTGCTCGACGATGCGCAGCGCCGCGTAGCCCTGGGTCGCGACGGCCAGCTCGGTGAGGATCGACTGGCGGCGGCGGCGGACGGCGTACAGCACGTCGGCCCGAATGGCGGCCGCGCGCTCGGGCTCAGCCGCGGCGAAACCGTCGACCTCGGACGCGAGCGCGTCGTCCAGCCGGCCCGCCAGGAACGCGTACTGCCGCAGCGATTCCATCTCGGTGGCGAGCAGCCGCTCTTCCAGCTCGATCTCGGCGTTGTCCTGCTCGAGCGTCATGCGGCCTTCGGTCAGCGCAGCCAGCGTCTCCTCGATGCGGCCCTGTGCCCGCCAGAACCGCTCGAAGTAGCGGATCAGCTCGTCGAGCTCCTGCCGAACGGAACGCTTGCCGCCGAGCTTCATCCGGTTCGGGTCGAGGTCGGTGACCGCCTTGCGCAGGTCGGCCAGCCTGCGCGCCATGGGCGCCTTCGTCGCAAGGAGCCCGCTCATGGCGTGGAAGCGGCGATCGAGCAGCCGGCCGCTCATCGCCGCCGTGGCCACGAATTCGCGCTCGCCGAGGCGCTCGACGGTCGCGACCGTTCGTTGGTACTCCTCGTCGCGTAGGTCCAGCGCGCAGATGCTCCGGACGTAGCCGGAGACGAGCCGCTCGATGCGCTCGGCCGCGCCGGGCTCTATCTGAAGTTCGGCCGAGGGGCCCGCCGCGCCGCCGCCGCCGCCCGCGACGACAGAATCAACCCGCGGAACCGTTTCCGGCTCCGCGGGCTCGTAGTTACCGTTGGGACCGCGCATCGGCGGCGAGGCCTGTTCCTACTTGGAGTCGCTGTCGTCCGCAGCCGCATCCGGCGCGGCCGGAGCTTCCACGCCGTTTGAGCCGTACTGCTCCTTGCCGTTCGACATGAGCGGCGCGAGCGAGTTGCGGGCGACACCGGCCAGTGCGCCGGCCTGCTGGATGACCTCCGCCAGCGCGCTCGTCACGCCCTGGGCGCCGTTGAGGACCGTGAAGCTCCCGACGTGCTCGAACGACGAGGCCGCCGCGCGAACGATCTCCGGCATGGACTGAGCGATCTGCTGCGCGATGACAGCTTCCTGGTTCTTGCCCAGCGCTTCGGCTCGGCTCTGGATACCGGCGGCCTCGGCCTGAGCCTTGGCCTTGATCGCGTCGGCCTC
>CAZRUC010000296.1:0-3328 GCA_964603175.1 uncultured Anaerolineaceae bacterium | reverse complement strand
ACCCGAATGGAAGGATCAGCAGCGGCTGTGGGGCCACAGCTTCCATCCGATGTGCTCGTACCTCGCGAGCTTTCCGGCCGCGCTCGCACACGCTTTCATCGCGCGTTATACCCGTCCCGGCGACGTAGTGCTGGACCCGTTCAGCGGCCGCGGCACGACTCCGCTGCAGGCCTGCGCCGAGGGCCGGATCGGGGCCGGCAACGACCTCAATCCCTTCGCCCAGCTGCTTACCGCCGCGAAAGTCGATGCGCCGACGCGCGCCGACGTCAAGACCCGGCTCGTGGGCCTGCGCCTGGCCTGGGCGGCATCGTCGGCTGAGTGGCTCGAGCTCGCCCACGCCGTACTGGCCGATCCGGATCGGGCGGAGATCGCGGTCCCGGGCCCCGGCTCGCGGCCGATCGGGGCGTCCGCGCCCCGAATGTCGGCGATCGCGGCAGCCCAATCCGCCGGAGGAGCGACGCTGATCCGTCCCGACGCACCGGTCCCCGCCGAAGTCGCGGTCGCCTTTCACGCCACGACACTGGCTCAGGTGCTGTTCCTGCGCGCCGGCCTCGACGCGGACGAGCGAACCGACCGCTTCCTGCTCGCATCGCTGACGGGGATCCTGCACGGCAAGAGCGCGAGCTACCTGTCGGCCGTGATGCCGAACACATTCAGCATGGCGCCGCGCTACGTCCGGGATTTCGTCACCCGAACCGGTTTCGTGTCTCCGGAGAGGGACACGTTCGAGCTGCTCGACGATAAGCTCCGCCGCCTCTACCGCCAGCCGCTTCCGAGGAGCCGCGGCATCGCGCTCCTCGGCGACGCCCGCGACGCGGGGCTCAGGTTCCGAGAAACGCTTCGATCCCGCGGCCTGCCGGAACGGGCGAGGCTCGTGGTCACTTCCCCACCCTACATGCGGGTCGTGAAGTACGGCTACTACAACTGGCTGCGGTTGTGGCTGCTCGGCTACGACGCCTCCGCCGTTGACGATCTCCTCGACGATGCACACCACCACGATGCCTATCTCGTGTTCATGCGCGAGGTGTTGCGCGGACTGCGTTCGGCACTCGCGGACGACGCAGTGATCGCGCTCGTTATCGGGGACGTAGAGATGGACCGCGGCCGGCCGGCCAACGGTGGCGCGAGGCTGGCCGAAGCCGTCTGGGAACTGGCCGCCGCGCCCGAAGGCTACCGGCTGGCCGGGATTGCACTCGACGACGTCGCGGCCGGGCGCAAGATGACCAAGCTCTGGGGCGACGAGGCGGGCCAGGCGACCAAGCTCGATCGCATTCTCGTGCTGGCAACGAATGAAGCTGGACGGCGTCGCGCCCTCAGCGGCGCCACTCTGCCGATCGACTGGTCCTGGCCGCCGCGCTCCCCGCACTCGCTCTGATTTGCGCCCGTACAATCAGCGCATGAAGCTGATGTACGACCCGAGCGACCTGGCCGCGATGGACCCCCTCGTGCTCATGAAGAACCTCGACCACGTGCGCATGACGAGCCGGCGCCTGAGCTACATCCTCCAGCAGCAGGTCCACCTTTACACGCCCAAAGCCAACGAGTTGCGCGATCGGATCGACACCTATGTCGAGGCTGAGCGCCAGATCGAGGCCGAGATGGCGCGGCGCCAGCTCCGAGCCTGACCCGTCGGGCAAGCCGGCCGCGGCGGTTGTCGCTAGCCGGCCGCTCCGACCAGAATCTTCGGCTTTCGGGCATCCTCCGCGGCGCCATCCGAACCAGCGATGCGACCCTGGACGTGATCCATGACGCCGACCAGCGAGCGTCCCTTGCGCTCGATCTCCTCAGCCGCCACGACTGCCACGAGCCGCGCCAGACCGGGCATCTCCGTCAGGCCAAAGGCGACGCCGTGGTCACCCAACTCGCGGAACCCCCAACCCCGATAGATGCCCCGGCTCGCCACCGCGCACATCTCGTCATACAGCTCGGGCCAGCCCACGCGGCGACGCTTGTGGCAGAACCGGATGAAGTCGAGAGCGGCATCGCTGACGCCGTATACCTGCGCGGGCCCGTGCGAATCCATCGATACACTCGCTCCTTGTGACGCTCAGGACCCGCGCCCGTTGACGGACCGCTCAGACGGTTCAAGCTCGGGTTTTCCAGCCCCGCGGCTTCTCCTCCGCGGCTGACTCGCAGATGCTAGGCGGGCGCCGCCCGGCCGAACAGGGGGTTTCTCCACCAAGTGCTCCACGAAGTTTTCCACAGAACGGCCGTTCGCCGACCGTCTGTTCGAGCCGCCTCTCAGGATCTAGCCCTGGGGCTTGCGCACCCGGCTACGGATGACCGTCTTGGGTGACTTGGCATCGGGCCTCGATTGGTACTCCTCTTCGTGCTCGCCGACGATTTCGTATCCCTGCTCGGCTATGAAGTCGTGGAGCTGCTGAATCGTCGCGGTCTCCTCCGCGTAGGCGCCGACGTACAGGACCTGCGCGACGGATCCGTACTCCCACGTCTCGACCGTCACGGGAGTCGCGGGGTCTTTCTGCGCCAGTGCGGTCGTGCCGTCGGGGACCGGGATCGCCCAAGCGGCCTCCCACCTCTCCCGCGGCAATGTCATCCAGTCGGGGCCGCCGAACCAACGGGCGCGCGGCGCGCCCACTTTGAAGTCGACGCCCTCCTTCTTGAGCGCGAACTTCAGCGTGTATGCCGCCCCGTAGAGCGCAGGAAACACCCGCCGGCCGACGTCGGTGGGATCGCCAACCGTACGCACGACCGCCATGGTCGTGGCCGGCATCTCCCCAAGTTCAGGCACGAACGGTTTCATCTTCCTCGGCATCGCGCTTTCCTCGCTTCTCTTCTCGAACCGCTCCACGAATCCGGCGACCCAGTCGCGGCCCGACCGCAACGACTGCTCGCTGTAGTCGAAGGCCTCGTCCACGAACCACTCCACCTCTCCGGCAGCGCGGTGCTTCTCCTGGACCTCGCGCAACCGCTGATCGAGCGCCCTCCGGCATTCCCGCGCCGCCTCGAGCGCACGCTCCTCGGGTAGCCCCCCGAGGTTCGTCAACCCAAGAAGGAACGGCATCTTAGCCTGCGGTGTGCTCAATGCCGCCAGGCTCGCTTCAGTCCATGCCACGAAGCCCTGAGGCGTCGCCGAGTACACCCTGCGGGCCGGACCCTTGCTTGTCGTGTCGTCTCGGTCCCCTCTTACCAGGCCCGCCTGCTCCATCTTGCCGAGCAAGTGGTAGATCGACGAAAACCACACGTCGGTCCAGTCGCGCATGCCGCGCTCGGCGATGACCCTCTCGATCTCGTAAGCGTGACGCGGGCACTCGACGACCAGGCTCAGCACGGCAAGTTCGGCATCGATCAATTGGCGACGGCCTCC
>CAZRUC010000295.1:0-3343 GCA_964603175.1 uncultured Anaerolineaceae bacterium | reverse complement strand
CGGTGCAGGTACCCGATGACCGGGTCCACATCGACAACCTTCTCGCCCGAGAGCTTCAGAACGAGCCGCAGAACGCCGTGCGTGGCCGGATGCTGCGGGCCGACGTTGAGGAACATCTCCCCGTCGCCCAGGCTGTAGAACTCGGCCTCACGCTCCGTGCGGGTTGGAAACGGCGGGATCGGCTCGAACAGATCGGCGTCGGACTGGCGGTCGAGCACGATCTTGGGATCGTCGGCGGCAGCCGGCGGGATCGCCGCGGGCGCCGCGGTCGCCGCGGGCATAGCGGTCGCCGCGGGCGCCGCGGGCGGCGCGGGCGCCGTTACCTCGCGCTGCGGGCCGCGTGCGTGAGCACCCGTGCGCACTCCAGGAGCTGATGGCGCCGGCCGGTCGCCACGTACGTGGGCCCCGCCGCGCACGCCGGCAAGCCTGGTGTGTTCGTCGTCGTTCGGGCGGGTCGGCATGACGGTCTCAGCTCACCGGCGCGCGGCGGACGCCGGCGTTCGGATCGTCGGCCACGACGGCCGGCGCATGGGGGCGTTCGACGTGCCGCGAGCCGGCTCCGGGGGAGCGGGCAGCGTCGTCGGGCAGGTAGAAGTCCTTGCGGAGCGGGAAGCTCGTGTAGTCGGCTGGCATCAGGATGCGGCGCAGGTCGCGGTTGCCCTCGAAGATGATGCCGAACATGTCGTACGCCTCGCGCTCCAGCCACTCGGCGCCGATCCACAGGAACGTGGCCGAGGGCACGCGCGGGTCGTCGCGGGACAGTCCGTCGGCGATAACCCGCAGCCAGTCGGGGCTACGTTCGCTCCAGAGGTGGTAGACGACCTGCATGACCTTGCCCGTGTCGACTCCGGCGAGGTCGGCCAGGATCTCGAACCGAAGCCCGGGATCGTCGTGAAGCGTCCGAAGCACTTCCGGCACGCTGCCGGCATCGATCCGAATCTCGGTCTGGTCGGGGAACTGACGGACCGGCCCGCGCAAATGCGTGGCCAGGCGCAGTTCGAGATGGCGCTGGAGCGTTCGATCCATGGGTCAGATCTTGTCCGGCGCGGTGGGGCCGATCTCGCGCTCGTTCCAGTGGCCGCGTCGATCCTTCACGATCTGGCCGAGCTGGAGCATGCCGTAAATGAGCCCCTCAGGCCGTGGCGGGCAGCCGGGAATGTAGACGTCCACCGGCATGATCCGGTCTATGCCCTGGATAGTGGAGTAGCTGCGCTTGTATCGGCCACCCGACACGGTGCAATCGCCAAGCGCCACGCACCATTTGGGCTCGGGCATTTGCTCCCAAAGCCGAATGAGCGGCCCGGCCATCTTCGTCGTCAACGTGCCGGCGACGATCAGCACGTCGGACTGCCGCGGAGATGCTCGGAACGGGAACATCCCCCAGCGGTCCATGTCGTTCTTGCTCGTGGCGCCGGACATCATTTCGAAAGCGCAGCAGGCCAGGCCCGATAGAAGCGGCCACAAGCTGTTGGCGCGGATCAGGTCGAGTATGTAGTCGGCCTTGGTCGGGACGACGTCGAGCCCTCCCCAGCGGCCGTCGTCCTGGCGGCCCGCGTCCGTCTCGCCGTATTCGCGGAGATGCGTGATCTCGCTTGGACGCCCGCCGTCGTAGGCGAGCGGGTTGGTCGGCGTCCAGAACGTGTTCGGAACGACGATGGGCTGGGTCAGCGCCGCCGGTGGCGCGGGCACGAGTTGGCGACTCGGGGGAGCCTTGGGTTCATTGCGCTCTCGTCCGCCTACCGCCATGTCAGGACTCCCTTGCGCCAGGCGTAAGCAAGGCCGAGCAGCAGGACGAGCACGAAGATGCCCATGCTCACCAGGCCGCCCATCAGAAGGCTCCGCAGGGCGATTGCCCAGAGGAAGAGGAATACGACCTCCACGTCGAAGGCCACGAAAAGAAGCGCGTAGACGTAGAACGAGATTCCGGACCGGCCCCACGTATCGCCGAACGTGTCGATGCCGCTTTCGTAGGGCATGCCCTTGTGGCGATCGCCGCGATTGCGGTGGGAGATGAACCAGGCAAGGCCGATGACGAGGAATACGAAAGACACCCCCGCAATCGCCAATCCAGCCACATACCAGATGCCGGTCATGTTCCTCCAGCCAACCCGGCCTCCGCGGTGAGGCGCCGCGGGTCGCACGCGAGCGTTTCTCTCCGTCGGCCGTGGGGACGGGTACGATGCCACGTTCCCACGCGGTCCACGCGGAAGTCTAGCAGCAGCGGGCGGAGATCCCGGCAACGTACGGTCGGCATCGAGAGGAGCCGGTGCGGGCGGCCCGGGGCTAGTCGCGCCGCCCGCAACATCCGGTCGAACCGCCAGCGGGGTAGCGACTGACGGCGTCGGGAAGGAATTCGTAGCTCGAGGGAGCTGCCGCGTCGAGGAAGCGGGACCATTCCGGCCATCGCCGTCTCTTCGACGCGTCCCCTCATGCTCCGTCGCGAAGGGTCGCCGATGGCTCTTGGTCTCGACAATAGGACCGGTACCGTATTCGGTCCCGAGTGCTACGTCCGCTCGAGCGTCAGGACACGAAACTCGCCCATGTGCCGGGGATCGAGCATGCGGACGATGCCCGATCGGGCGCGGAGGTATTCCGCAGCCGTGGTTTCGGGCGATTCCTGCAGGGCGCGCAGCTCGAGCTCCAGGCCGGATGTCACGAGGAACTCCGACTGCGTGGTGAGTGCCACGGAACGGAGACCGCGCCGCTCTCCGAGGACCTGGAGCGCGGTGAAGTCGACATGCGCGGTCAGGTCGATTGCGCCGGGTTCCGTGAACGGATCGTCCACGACCCGATGGCCGCGGTAGCCGAGCAGCGTGCCGGCGAGGTGGCGCGGGCCGTATAGCTCCGCCGCTTCGTAGCCGTAGTCGATGGCGAGGACGTAGCCACGATCCAGGCGCGCGGCAGCTTCGTCCAGCCACGGTTCGAGGTCGAGGCAGATTTCGCCGACCTGCCCGTCTGCCAGTTTGGCCGGGTCGATGCCGTCGTCGGCCAGACGCTGAGCGAGCGCCGGGGTTGAGGGCGCGGCCACGACCTCGACGAATCGATCGCGCCATGTGACGACCAGCTCCCTCAGCTCTCCGCCCCGGACGACGAACCTGTGGACCGGTAGGGCATCGAGGAACTCGTTGGCGAGGAGGACGCCGGTGACGGGCACGGACCCCTCGGCGGGCGAGCCGATTCGCGCCAGGCGGTCGGCAAAGCCGGCTCCTTCGAATCCCCTTTGCAAATCGGCCAGCCGATGGTGGTTTGCCTCGACGGGTTCGTACCGGATGGCTGCCAGCAGACGGTTCGAGCCGTGGCGGCGCAAGCCCTCCAGGATCGAGATCGCGAGCGTGCCGGACCC
>CAZRUC010000294.1:0-3355 GCA_964603175.1 uncultured Anaerolineaceae bacterium | reverse complement strand
GGCAACGATGTCGCGGAAGCCGTCGCGGGCAGGCTTGCCGGAATGCGGTCCGGAGTTCACGAGCCGCTCGTCCTCGCCGTGGGACGCGAACGCGACTTCCATCTCGGCGGCGACTTCCTCGTCCGAAACTTCGGGAGCGGCGATTACGCGGCGGATCGGCAGGCCGAACTTACGGGCGAAGGCGAAGTCCCGCTCGTCGTGGGCGGGCACGGCCATGATCGCGCCTGTGCCGTAGCCGGCCAGGACGTAGTCGGCGATCCAGATCGGGATGTTCTCGCCGTTGACCGGATTGGTCGCGTACGAACCCGTGAAGACGCCGGTCTTCTCGCGGTCGGTCGACATCCGTTCGATCTCGGTCGCCCGGCCGGTGGCCGTAACGTAGGCTTCGACTTCGGCCTTGCGATCGGGGTGAGTCAGCTTCGGCACGAGGGCGTGCTCGGGTGCGAGAACCATGAAGGTCGCGCCGTAGAGCGTGTCGGGCCGCGTGGTGAAGACGCGCAGCTCGTCGCAACCGGCCTGATAGTCGTCGGGCGCGGTCGTGAAGACCACCTCGGCGCCCTCGGACCGGCCGATCCAGTTGGTCTGCATGATCTTGATCGGCTCGGGCCAGTCGATGCCGGTGAAGTCGAGCAGCTCGTCGGCGTATTTGGTCGTGCGCAGGTACCACTGGTCGAGCAGGCGCTTCTCGACGCGCGCCCCGCAGCGCCAGCAGTGGCGGTCCGTGCCCTCGACCTGTTCGCGCGCCAGCGTTCCGTCGTTGGGGCACCAGTCGACCGGGGAGCTGGCGCGATATGCCAGCCCGGCTTCGAGGAATCGCAGGAACATCCACTGGTTCCAGCGGTAATAGTCGGGATCGCAGGTGACCACCTCGCTCTTCCAGTCGAAGGTGGCGCCCATCAGTCGCAGCTGCCGCCGCATGTTGTCGATGTTCGACATCGTCCAGGTGCGAGGGTGGATCTTGTTCTTGATCGCGGCGTTCTCGGCGGGCAATCCGAACGCGTCGAAGCCGATCGGCAGGAACACGTTCTCGCCGCGCATGTGGTGGAAACGAGCCAGGGCATCGGTCGGCGTCATGGCGTACCAGTGGCCGATGTGGATATTGCCCGAGGGGTACGGGTACATCGTCAGCAGGTAGAACTTGGGCCGCGAGTCTTCGGCGAGGTCCGTGTCGTGCATGCCGAGCTCCGCCCAGCGCTGCTGCCAGCGCGGCTCGATTTCCGCGGGATCGAAGCGGTCGATGCGGTTGCGCTCGGAATGCTCTGTTGGCTCTGTTGCCGACACGACGGACCTCTTGCTGGCCGGCTGGGGCCGCGGCGATCGTCCCGCGGCACTGCGCCCGCACGATGCCCCAGTCTAGCGGAGCGCCCCGAGGAAGCGCCGGACGTGGTTGTCGCCATCCCTCCACCGCGAGCACTCGCCCCGCTCCGTCGCTCCGCCTCGCCCCCAATCTGGCCATCTGCTAACCGGGGTAGCAGCAGGGCGGATCGATACGCGTGTCCACGGGCCAAGCCCGGTTTCTGCCACGCAGTGGGAGTAGATGCACGCTCGATCGCGCTCGCTACGAAGCCCTTGGAGCGCAGGGCGCTCCGTCAGCTCGGCCACCATTCGGCCCCGTGCTACGGGGATTAGCAGTTGGCCAAAATGCCAGCCCGGACGTCGGCGCATCGGGCCGCGACAAGAACGACCGGAGTTGCCTGCCGTTGAGCGGGAAGCGGGTGCTCAGCAGCACGCCATGGTCTCGGGCTTGGCGCCGGTTCGTATGTGTCTCGGCCACGATGAGCCAAGCGCTCACGAGCCTTGGCTTCCAGCCGCGCGTGCCGGCGATAGTCGCAGCCAATCGGCGTTTCCGATCGAGAGTCCCGAGCATCTCGTTGACGTCCACGAACGCCGTCTTCAGTTCGACGATCAGGACATGTGCCTCGCCCGCGTGCCACGCCAGCTGGTCGACAATGCCACGTTCCCCATAGATCGCGAATGAGACCTCGGGCTCGACCACCCAACCCTGTCTCGACCCCAGGAATCGGGCGAAGCTCTCGGCGAGAGTCGAGTGGCGTCGGCTTAGCAGTCGGTCGAGGTCGCCGCCCCGCCAGCGAGCCGTCAACTCCACGCGGATCTCAAGCGCCGCCGCGATCCTCTTGATCGTCTCCAGCGAGAGCCGGCTGCCATGCCCGCGTTCGACCAGGGAGATCGTGGCACGGGCCATTCCGACCATACCGGCCAACTGCTGCTGGCTCAGCTTCCGCCTGGTTCTGACCGCCCGAACGATCGCTCCCAGCGCAACGTCATCCATGGTCCCAGTTTCGGCGCCGTGGCTTGGCTCGGGCTTATCTAGTGATGCACCAGCAGATAGGCCCCCGCGATGAACAGGACGCTGAAAGCGAGGAAGCCGATGCTCAGTCCCGCCACGAGCAACAGCAGGTGCGACTCGGCCGACGGCAGCGGCGCTTCCTCGGGAAACGTGAACTGCGAGGGGTCGAGGTTCTGCCAGTTCCGGAGATCCGCCAATAGGGCCGGTGCGTCCTGGTATCGCTCCTCCGCTTGCTTGCGGAGGCAGCGCCGGACGATGCCCTCGACGGCCGGCGGAACGTCCGCTCCGGCCTCGCCCATCGCCGGCAACGGCGCGGTCAGGTGGAGGTTCATGACCTCGAACGGGCTCTCCCCGCGCCACGGCACGCTGCCGGTGAGCATCTCGAAGAGCAGGACGCCGATTGCCCAGATGTCCGACCGGGCGTCACCACGCTTGCCCTGGACCTGCTCCGGCGCCATGTAGTCGGGCGTGCCGAGCCTGTCGCCGGCCCACTGCCAGGTCAGCCGCCGGGCTCCGTCGAGCAGCGAGACGCCGAAGTCGGTGATGACCAGCCGATCGCCGGTAACCACGAGGATGTTCTGGGGCTTCAGGTCGCGATGGATGACACCATGTTCATGTGCGTAAGCCATCGCTTCCGCCAGCTGGCAGGCGAAATCCACCGAGCGGTCGACCGTCAGGCGCGTGTCGCGATAGAGCAGTTCGCCGAGCGTCTCCCCCTCGACGTACTCCATGACGAGATAGGGTCGGGTTCTGGCGAGCTTGTAGTCGATCGAGCGCTGGATGCCGGGGTGGTCGAGCCGGCGAGCTATCTCGAGCTCGCGGCGGAAGCGATCGAACGTCGAGGGCGAAGCCATGACGGCGTCGCGCGGCAGCTTCAGGACTACGCGCCGGTCGTCCGGATCGAGCGCCAGGGCCACCTCGCTCGAGGCGCCGTGGCCGAGCAACTCGACGATTCGGAAACCGTCGAGCTCATCGCCCGGCTTCAGCTCGTAATTCACGGCCGCGGGGCCACAGGCACGCACCAGGCCACGGGCATGGCCCGTATCG
>CAZRUC010000293.1:0-3372 GCA_964603175.1 uncultured Anaerolineaceae bacterium | reverse complement strand
GGGTTCCACCATCACCAACATAGGCGATTCTTGCCTGCGCTGGACGGCGTAGGACTGTTGACCTAGCCGGCCGATCCCATGGCCGGCGATCGAAGCTTTTCGACCGCCTCGGGCGCTTCGCGCGGCGCCGCCAGGAGAAGCTCGAGAAGTGAATACGCCTCCCGTCTGGCGTCGTCGGTGGATAGGTCCGCTCCCTCGATGGCCCTGACCACAAACCCGTCCATCAAGGTAACGAACGCCGAGCCGATGCGATCGGCGTCGATCCAGGCGGGCAGCTCGCCCCGCACCAGGGCCTCATGGAGAACGAGTCTCGAGAACGCGACCATCTCGGTGTGACGATCGCGAAGTATCTGCCGGAGCTCGGGCGAGCCGTCGGCGTGCGTCCAGGAGTGAGCCCGGAAGCTCCGTTCGTTGTTGTCCTCCATGGCCGAGGCGACGGCGAAGTCCACGGCCGATCGAAGCCGATCCGACAGCGGACTGAGCTCGGCCATCCGTAGTCGAAGCTCGGCCTTCTGCTCTTCCATCTCGCACTGGCAGGCGACGACGAACAGCTCCTCCTTGCTTCGGAAGTGGCTGTAGACGGCGCCGACCGATAGACCGCTGGCGCGCACGACATCCTGAATCGTCGCGCGCTGGAAGCCCATCTCACCGAAGACGGAGATGGCGGCGTCGACGATCCGTTTGTGAACCGCTTGCTCGTGGGCTGCTGTTACTCGTGGCATCGATGACCTCAAGGAGAACCGTCACTCGCAACATCTTAGCGGCGCGGTACTCGTGGATACGCATTGTACATCGCCAGGGGGTTGACAAAAAGAATAGAGAATCTCTATTCTCCATAGGCCCGGAGGGAGACCTCGGGCAGGTCGGCCGACCGTCCATCGCACCAGGGTCAGCTTGGAAAGGGACGGTCATGTTCTTGCGTTGGGGGAGCTTCGTCTATCGCTATCGCCGCCTGGTTGCCGTCATTGCGGTGGCGACCGCCCTGGCGTCGCTGACGCTCGCGGCGCGTGTGTCGTCCGCACTCACGACCGGCGGTTGGTACGACCCTAGCTCCGAATCTCAGCTGGTCGCCCAGAAGCTGGCTCAGGACTTCGGTCAAGGAGGCGGCTCGTTCATCGTCCTGTTTGAGGCTCCGGGCCGCTCCGATGCCGCATCGCCTGCGTTCCAGGGGGAGATCGCCGGCTCGCTCAAGACCCTCGCCGCGGATCAACGCGTGGCCTCGATAGTGGGCTATGAGCAGACCGGAAGTGCAAGGTTCGTGAGCACCACGGGCGATGCGAGCTGGGTCCTGGTGAACCTGAACATGAGCGCGGATTCGGCCATCGACGCCGTAGACAGCCTCCACAGCGAGATCGCCACTCCGCCGGGGTTCTCGGTCCAACTGACCGGGAGCGCGCCGCTGAGCGCGGCCATGTCCGCCCAATCCGAACGCGACCTCAGCCGCGCCGAGACCGTCTCGCTGCCAATCGCGCTGATCATCCTCGTCCTGGTCTTCGGCACGTTCGTTGCCGCGGGCTTGCCGCTGCTCGTGGCCGGCCTGACAATTCCCACCACCCTCGCGCTGGTGTACCTCGTGGCCCAGCGTCTGACGATGAGCATCTTCGTCACCAGCGTCGTGACGATGCTGGGGCTCGCCCTGGCGATCGACTATTCGTTGTTCATGGTCAGCCGCTTCCGCGAGGAGCTGGCCTGTGGCGCGTCGGTCCAGGAGGCTGTCGAGCGGGCTGTCGCCACGAGTGGCAAAGCGGTCACGTTCTCCGGAACGGCGGTAGCGATCGGCCTGTCCGGGCTGCTGCTGTTCCGCGCGCCCACACTCAGCTCGCTTGGTATCGGCGGCGCCTTGATTGCATTGTGCTCGGTCGCATATGCGCTCACGTTCCTGCCGGCCACGCTCGGGATGCTTGGACCGCGCGTCGAACGGCTGGCGGTGCACATGCCG
The DNA here is from genome assembly GCA_964603175.1 of uncultured Anaerolineaceae bacterium. Lineage (GTDB taxonomy): Bacteria > Chloroflexota > Limnocylindria > Limnocylindrales > CSP1-4 > Fen-1039. The sequence continues at coordinate 1,433 of CAZRUC010000293.1, read as the reverse complement.
CGTCTGGGCCGCCGTGGTACCCCGGAGGGGAGCGATACGGCCCCGCGTGCCAGCCTGTGGGAGCGGATCGCGGCCGCGGTCATGAAGCGCCCGGTTGCGGTGTTGCTTCCGATCCTGGCGCTGCTGCTTGCATTCGGCATCCCGTTCCTGGGAGAACACCCTGGCCTTCCTGGCGCCGACGTGCTGCCAAAGACAGTTCAGGCCCGCGCCGCTTGGGACACCATCGAGACCAAGTTCCCTGCTGGCGAAACCGACCCCGTCGACATTCTGGTCACGACCCCCGGCGACCCGCTCTCGAGCGCGAATGCAGCGGCCCTGGCCGATTACTCTGCCCGTCTCGCCGGCCTGAGCGGCGTATCCCGCGTCGATGGCCCATTCTCGATCGCCGGCCCGGATGGGAAGCCGCTGGCGTCCGAGGCAGTGGCCGCTCTGCTTTCCCAGCCCGTCGGGAGCCGCCCCGCGGCCCTGAATTCGCTCCTTGCAGCAGACGTAAGCGGATCCTCGGTTCATATGCAGGTCGTCAGCCCGCTGAGCGGAACCCAGGCCGGGCAGACACTGGTCCAGGCAATCCGTGCCGCTAATCCGGGCACGGGCATGCAGGTGCTCGTCGGCGGCCCTGACGCGAGCACGCTCGATTTCCTGACGGCCCAGGACGCCCAGCTGCCGGGGGCGATCCTGTTCATCCTGGCGGCCATGGCCTTGATGCTGCTGGCCCAATTCGGGTCGGCGGTGCTACCGGTCAAGGCGGTCCTTATGACCTTGCTGTCCCTCACCGCAAGCTTTGGCGCGCTGGTCTGGATATTCCAGGACGGCAACCTGTCCGGACTTCTCGGCTTCAATTCGCCCGGATACACAGTGGCCATCGTGCCGATCCTGATGTTCGCGGTCATCTTCGGCCTGTCCATGGACTACGAGGTCCTGTTGCTGTCGCGGATCCAGGAGGCCTACCGCCGTACCGGGGACACGCGCCAGGCGGTCGCCGAAGGCCTGGCCCGAACCGGGCGGGTCATCACGGGCGCAGCGCTGATCATGGTTGCCGTCTTTGCGTCCTTCGGGCTGGGCGACCTGATCATCATCAAGAGTCTGGGCATCGGCATGGCCATCGCGGTCCTGATCGACGCCACGATAATTCGCGCCCTGCTCGTGCCCGCGACGATGAGGCTGCTGGGCCCCTGGGCCTGGTGGTCTCCGAGCCTGATGTCCGGCGTCACCAGGCGTCTCGGGTTCAGCCACCTCGAGGGCGCGGCCGACTGCGACTCGATCCCGACCGAGGGCGTGTCGGGGCGGGAAACTGAACCCGAACCGGGGCCGCGCGGCGGAGAGCGGCGTGGCCGCATCGCTCAGCCGACCCCGGGATCGGCGGCGGTCAGCTCCGGCCCGTAGCCGCGGCGCAGGCTCGGTCGATCGCCTCGCCCAGGCGATCCGCGATCGAC
>CAZRUC010000292.1:0-3383 GCA_964603175.1 uncultured Anaerolineaceae bacterium | reverse complement strand
CCGCCTCCACCAGCGACGCAAGACCGCGAAGCCCTGCGCTCTTCGACTCCACGTCGTCTCCTATCAGATCGTATGGCCACATGCACCCGGGTCGAGCCGGGTCATCACGGCGAGGATCTCCCGGCGGCCCGACGTAACGCCACTGCGGACCCGGTCCGCTTCGGTCCGCGCTCCCGTCTAGTCGCACCAGCAGCTGCCTCGGGCCCTGCTCACCCGTGTCGCACTGGAATCCCGTGGCTGCTGTGGCGCCACAGTTGTAGCACGGACCCCAGTGGCAGTCAGCAACCGTCCTGGCGGCCAGGGCTCTGTCGCGCTCTTGAACGAGGAATTCGGCCGTCACGCGCCCGCCGAGGTGAGCCCAAGGGAGCATCTGGTCGACTGGAATGTCCCTCTGCGCATACCAGGCCGGATCGAGGTCCTCCTCCGCAAAAGCCTCGAGCCAGAGATCGGGCCGGAAGTGCTCGTCCCAAGCGTCGAATCGAGCGCCCTTTCGCCACGCCCGGCGGACGACGGCATTCAGGCGCCGATCGCCTTTTCCCAACGCCGCCTCGAGGAGAGAACTCTGCGGGTCGTGCCAGGAGAGGCTGAGACCCTTGCCGTGGAGCGCCTTCTGCAGCGCCCCGACCTTGGCCATGATTTCGTCGGCCGAATCCTGGCCGTCCCATTGGAACGGGGTCAGCACCTTGGGAACGAATGTCGAGACGTTGACCTTCACCTGGGCCTTGTGGCCGTGGCGGCGTCTGCCGATATCGATCGCCCGCCGGCAGACCGTTGCGATCGCAAGCACGTCTTCCATCGTTTCGCCGGGCAGCCCGATCATGAAGTAGAACTTGAGTGAACTCGCCCCGGAGCCGAACGCGAGTTCCGCGCAGCGAGCGATCTCGTCGTCGGAAACGCCCTTGTTGATGACGTCCCGCATGCGCTGGCTTCCGGCTTCGGGGGCGAACGTGAAGCCCGATCGGCGGCCACCCCCGATGGCGTCGCTGAGCCCGACCGTGAACGCGTCGACTCGTGTGCTCGGCAGCGAGACGGTCACATCCGGGCGGCTGGAATGGAGGGCGTTGGCGACCTCTTCGACGTATGTGTAGTCGGCGGTCGAAAGGCTCGTCAGGCCGATTTCCTCGTACCCGGTGGAACGCAGGATTGCCTCGGCGGCCTCGATGGCGACGTCCGGCGCTCGCTCACGCAAGGGCCGGTATTGCATGCCGGCCTGGCAGAAGCGGCAGCCTCGGGTGCAGCCGCGCATGACCTCGATCTGAGCGCGATCGAAGACGATGCCGATGTTCGGGACGAGCTGGTTGATGCCGCGAACGGTGGTCTCGAAGTCGGCCGCGATACGCCCCGAGACGGCGGCCGGCGCCGCGGGGTCCAGGCGCTCGATGGCGGAGATGCTGCCGTCGGGGGTGTATCTGGGCTCGTACAGCGAGGGCACGTATACGCCGGGAATGGCGGCGATGGCGCGCAGCGCGGCGGCCCGGCTGACTCCCCGATGCCACTCGCCGCTCGGAGCGCGCTCGCGATGGTGCCAACCCAGGCGTTCTAGCACGTCGCTGATCTCGAGCACGACGTCCTCGCCCTCGCCCATGACCACGGCGTCTAGGGAATCACTGATCGGTTCGGGATTGAGTACCGCCGACCCGCCGGCGATGACGAGCGGATCCGACTCCGCACGCTCGTTCGTCGTCAGCCCGATACGCCCGAGATCGAGCATCTCGAGCACGTTCGCATAGGTCAGTTCGTAGCCGAGGCTGAACCCCATCACGTCGAACTCGCCGATCGAGCGCCGCGTCTCGAGGCTCCACAGCGGCAGATCGCGAGCGCGCAGCTCTGCCTGTAGGTCTACGTCGGGGGCGAAGCAGCGCTCGGCCAGCCGGTCCGGGTGGTCGTTCAACACCTCGTACAGGATTCGCAGGCCGAGGTTGCTCATCCCTATCTCATACAGGTCCGGATAGGCGAAGCACCACTTCAGCGCGACAATCGACCAATCCTTGGTCACGGAATTCCACTCGCCGCCTGCGTATCGCCCCGGCTTGCGGACGCGTCCGAGCACCCGCTCGATCGTCAGGGCGGGAAGCGGCTCGGGAGCGTAGTGGGTCTGCAGGATCGGTGACATCGCTCGTCGTGCTGCGGAGTTCGACTCGGGAGAAGCCGGGAGCGGCGGGCGCCGAGTCTACGCGTCGGATTGGGCCCTGGCAACGGAGGCTACGTTCGCTAATCGGCAGGAATGGAGCGGCTCTGGACCCCAGTCTCAGGAGTAGCGCCCCCGAACACTGCGCTCGCACAAACCACTCACCTGCAACCCTGCCGGTCAGGCGAGGGCTACCACTCGGGTTTCTCGCGGCGCATATTGGCCCCTTGGAGTATCCCCAGACCCAAGGCCAGACTGACCAGCGAAGCGCCGCCATACGTAACGAACGGCAGTGGAATGCCGGTGATCGGGAGGAGCCCGATGACCATCCCCACATTGACGGTCAGCTGGAAGAGGATCATCGATGCCAGGCCGGACGCCACGAGCATCGCGAAATGGTCGCTCGAACGCCAGGCCGAAAGGAGGATGCGCCACAGGAGAGCAACGAACAACAACAAGACCACGACAGCGCCGACGAATCCAAGCTCCTCCGCGAGGATGCCCCAGACAAAGTCCGACTGCTTCACGGGCAGATAGACGTTCCCATTGGTTAGGCCTTTGCCCCATATGCCACCGGCAGCCACAGCCAACTTCGCCTGCACGAGCTGAAAACCGGCGCCTTGAGGATCGGCTTCCGGGTTGAGGAGCGCGAGCAGCCGCGACTGCTGGTAATACTGGAGATGCGTCCACACGATCGGGATGGCCGCGACTACAGCCGCTGCCATAGTCCCGAGCCAGAAGAGGCTGGCCTCGCCCATGAATAGCATGCCTGCGAGCGTCGCAACGATAACGAGTGAAGTTCCCAGGTCCGGCTGGAGCATGATCAAGATCCAGGGCGGCGCGAGTACGATCGCGGCACCGACTATCGTCCAGACCGACTTCATGTTCTTCTGACGGCTGGCAATGTAACCGGCAAACACGAGGATCATGAGGATCTTCGCGAGCTCGCTGAATTGGAACTGGAAGTCCAGGACGGAGAACCAACGGGCAGACCCTGCCGCCTCCCCGACACCCCTCCCGAAGCGCAGTGTCAGAGCCAGAAGGAGTACGTTCACGAGGTAGATCGGCCAGGTGAAGGTTCGCAGCCACTTGTAGTCGAACGCCGTCGCAATTGCGTAAACCACGGCCGCGAGGACGGCCCACAAGATGCTGCGCACGAACGGCGAGGTTGAGGACAAAGTCGCCTGGGTCGGGCCGACACTGTTGCTATAGGCCATCGCCAACCCGAAGCATGTGAGCAGCACCGCGTATATCG
>CAZRUC010000291.1:0-3388 GCA_964603175.1 uncultured Anaerolineaceae bacterium | reverse complement strand
CTCCAGAGCCCGACATAGCCTGAGGGCGCGTACTGCGTCTGCAGGCCGCCGACCTGCTCGATCGCTTCGACGATCCCAACGTCGGACGGTTCGAGCAAGAGCTGGCGTGCCAGCAAGGCTCGATTGAGCATTCGCGCGCTCAGGACCGGCTCGGCCATGGGTTCGGTCGGCCTAATCGCCGTCCAGGAGCGAGCGGACGCGCCGGGCCAGATCGTCGGCGCTGAAGGGCTTGGCCAGGAATGCCTCGTCCGTGCCCAGGAGGCCGCGCTGGATCATCTCGTCGCCGGCGTAGCCGCTGACGTAGAGGACGCGCAGGCCGGGGAACTTCGGCCGCAACTTCGCGGCCAGCTCCGGGCCGGCCAGGCCGGGCAACCGGATGTCACTCACGAGTAGCGGTATCCGCCCGACATGGGTCTCCGCCGCCGCCAGCGCCTCCGTTGCGTCGGAACTGACCAGCACTCGATAGCCGAGCCGCTCGAGCTCCTGGCGGATGATCGCCTTCACCGCCGGGTCATCCTCCACGACGAGAACCGTCTCGCTGCCGCCGGGCGCCGGCTCCGGCACATCAGCCGGAGGGCGGGCGAGGACCTCGCCCTCATAACGCGGCAGGTACATGGTCACGGTGGTGCCCCGTCCCAGCTCGCTCTCGGCAAAGAGATACCCCCCGGATTGCTTGACGATGCCGTAGGCGGTGGCCAGACCCAGACCGGTTCCGCGGCCAGCAGACTTGGTCGTGAAGAACGGTTCGAACACTCGTGCGCGGGTCGCTTCGACCATCCCCACACCGCTGTCCGATGCGGCCAGGACCACGTATGGTCCCGGCTTCACGGAGTCGGATACGTCGTCGCCGGAGCTGACCTCCGCGTTGGTCATCGAAATGCGGAATGTCCCGCCGGCGGGCATCGCGTCTCGGGCGTTGACCGCGAGGTTGACGAGGACTTGCTCGATCTGGCCCGGGTCGGCGAAGACCGGCTCGAGTGGAGCCGAGCTCTCCGCCTCGAAATTGATGCCCGGCCCAAGGAGGCCGTCGAGCATCGGTCGGAGCTGTTCGACGAGGGCGTCCAGACCAAGGCCCGCCGGTTCGAGCACCTGCCGGCGGCCAAAGGCCAGGAGCTGGCGAACCAGGCCTGCCGCGCTGCGCGATGCCCGAAGGATCTCCTCCACGTCGGCCCGGGCTTCCGTATCGGCTCCAACTTCTTCCCGGAGGAGTTCCGCATATCCCGCGACCGCGGTGAGGGCGTTGTTGAAGTCGTGGGCGATGCCGCCGGCGAGCTGGCCCACCGCCTCCATTCGCCTGGCCTCGCCAAGGTCGCGCTCCAGGACGCGCTCGCGGCTGATGTCGCGTTCGACCCCGACGTAGCTGTCGACTGCGCCGTCGGAGTTGCGGAGCGGGCTGAAGACGGCGTCCACTTCGTATTCGACGCCGTCCTTGCTGAGGTTGAACAACGCGCCGCGCCAGGTCTCCGCGGCCTGCAGGGAGGACCACATGGCCGCGTAGAAGTCCGGCCCGTGGTGGGCGCTTTGGAGCAGACGCGGATTGGTGCCGACCAATTCGGCGCTGGTGTATCCCGACACGCGTTCGAAGGCCGGGTTGACGTAGGCGATCAGGAAGTCGCGGTCGGTGATGACGATCGCCTCCGCAGCCTGCTCGACCGCGGTCGCCAGCCGCATCCGTTCTTCGACGGCCGCCAGCCGGGCCGACTCGGCAAGACGGATGGCTCGAGCCCGCTGGGCCAGGATCACGTACAGCGCCGTCGCGGTCACGACGATGAAGGCCCAGCCCTTGCCCACCTCGATGACCTGCGAAGAGGAGCCGGCCGTCAGTAGTTGCACGACGTAGCCGCTGCCCAGGATCCAGGCCGCGCCGACGATCAGATAGGCGAGTGCGATCCGGCCAGGCTTAAGATCGGCCCGTCCGTCCCGGCGTGGGAGCCGTGAACCCATGGGTCGTCCTTCCTTCGGGACCGAAGCGGACGCGGGAAGGCGCCTGGCTGCCTATGGTAAGGCCCGCCCGCGCTGTGCATCGCGGCGCCCGCCTGGCGAGCCGCCCGCGACAAGGGTGGAACCGGGCGCGGGGCTGCGCTAGCGTCCGCGTGGAGGCACAAAATGACGCAGACGACTCCGGACACCTACTCAGCTGCCGACATCGAGGCCAATCGGGCGGGTCGGCTGAGCGACGGCCAGCGCCGGTCCCTGAAGGCCGGCGCGCGTTCCTTCTCCAGGGGCATGTTGAGCGGCGCGGTCCTGGCGGCCGTGATTGGCGTGCTGCTGGCGACCGCGACCGGTCCGTCGCCGAATGCCGCGGAGCGACCACTCGCCGCGCTCGCCTTCTTCGCGGGCGCGCTCGTGTTCCTGTTCCTGGCGTTGCGCCCCAACGCCGAGGCCGGCGATGCCTCGTCCGGACGGGTCGACGCGGTCGAGGGCGCGATCGGCAAGAGCCACGTCACGAACACGGGCGAGCACTCGAGTTACACGACCTACTACCTGGAGGTCGGTGAGCAGCGTTACGAGGTCGGCAGCGCCGAATATGACGCCGCCCCGGACACAGGCTGGGTCCGTGTCTACGTCACGTCCCGCAGCCACGAGGTCGTGAACTTTGAGCGGCTGCCGGATAAGGTCGTGCCCGACGTGGCCGGCGTCACGCCGGCCGCTATCTTGGGCCAGCTCGGGTCGGCGTTCCTATCGCACGATCCGCAGACCCGCAACGAGACGCGAGCCGAGATGGAGGCGATGGCCCGGTCGCTGAAGGCCCAGATGAGCGTCACCGATACGCCCGCCACTCCCCCGCCGGCGGCCGACCGCGATCCCCGACCGCTGGCCCAGGCCATCCTCGGAACCTGGCAGATGGGCCCGATGTCGATGACCTTCATGCCCGACGGAACGATGGTCGCCACCTTCATGGGCGGCAAGCAGCGACAGGGCCACTGGTCGATCGGCCCGGACGGCAAGCTCCACGCCGACGCCACCGGGTCGGGCGGCGCGGCCGACGCCTGGGTCGCGGGCGACACGCTGACGGTCACCCATGATGGCGAGTCCGCGGCCTTCCATCGGGCCGCGGCGAACTAGACTGCGTCCGGCCCGCGGCCTAGGAGCCGGGAGCTACCACGAGGTCTAATTCATGCCGGCTCCGCTGGGCAAGACGCCGACGAAGAAGATGCCCAAGATCGATGTGTTCGGCCTCGAGGCCTCGCAGTCGACGCGTGCTGCGGTGCGATTCTTTCGCGAGCGACGGATCGTGGTCCGCTTCATCGATCTGAGCAAGAAGCCGATCGACCCCTCGGAGCTCCGCGCCTTCATGGATCGGCTGGGCCCCGCGGCGCTCCTCGATGCCGAACCCGCGACTGATCAGGGCAACCTCCTGGCGCGGATCCGGGCCGATGCGAGCCTG
>CAZRUC010000290.1:0-3389 GCA_964603175.1 uncultured Anaerolineaceae bacterium | reverse complement strand
CGAGGGCGATCCCGTGAAGTTCCCAGACGGCCGCCGCCATGCACAGCGCCGAGACGATGCTGCCGGCGAACCCGGTGGCGACCATGTCCGGCCAGATGAGCTTCAAGGGCAGCAGCGGCATTACCGCGAGCGACGGCAGGGGGTTCCAAACGAACCCGATCGCAGCCAGATGCGGATCGCGGCTGAACAGGACGTAGTAGCCGTTGGCTACCCTGCTCCAGGCGTCACCGATGATGCTGTGAGCGCCCACGACGACGACAGCCGCGGCTGCCATGTAGGCGAGCCAGGCCAGACCCGCGACGATCGATCGCTCCCCGGGTCGACGCAAGGCAATGGCTTTCGAGCGCGAGCGGGCTCGCCGACTGCCCCACGCCATGGCCGGCGCAGAAATCGAGCGCCCAGATGTGGATGTGACGGGTACAGAACGGCTGCTCTCGTGCATGAGTCCCCTGATCGATCGAGCTTGGACACGCGGACAGGAAAGCCGAAATCGATTGGGTCTCTTGGGGGCAGCAACGAGAACCCGCCCGTGGCGTCGACAGCATCCGCCGGAGTCGAAAGCCAAGTCAATCGCTGAGTCAAGGGATGAGACCACCGGTTCGAGGAGTGCATCCGGCTGATGGAGTGCCCGAGCGATACGTTTGCAAGTGGCCACAAGGGACCATTTTCGGGCGGGGACCTTCGTCCGACCTTCGCCAAGCCCCATTAGGTCATGTCGGCGGCTCCGGTCGGTGGGCTACGGTGGACCGGTCACTGGTTACGCCGCCTCACCAGGCGCATCCGTGCCCGCACCGTCCGCGGGCCGATCGGAGAGAAGCCCCATGGCCCCTTCCCCGCGAACTGTGCACGTTCGTGTGCCACATGCGGTCCTGCTCATCGGCATCGTCACTGCATTCCTGATCCCAGTCGTGGCGCAAGCCGCCACAAGCGCATCCTTCACCATGATGGCCTCGCGGTCGCCCGATCGCAGTTCGGCGGTGGCCCTGTCCGGAGCCCAGCTCAGCGGCAGCGCCTACCTGTTCCTGACTCCTACCAGCGGCGTAACGAAGGTCAATTTCTGGCTGGACAACCCGGCCATGAGTGGCACTCCGACACACGTCGAAGGCTCCGCCCCGCTCGATTTCGTCGGGACAGACTCGGCCGGCAAGGCGAAGCCGTGGAATGCGGCTGCCGCAACTACCGGCGCGCATAGCATCACGGCCCAGATCGTGACGAAGAGCGCCACCACGACACTCACCACGTCATTCACCGTGGGCAGCGGGGTTTCGCCGACGGCAACCGCTGCGGCGACTGCCACACCCGAGCCGACCGCCAGCCCGACCTCGCAGCCAACCGCAAGCCCGACGGTCAAGCCGACCGCAAGCCCCACAGCGAAGCCGACCGCCAGCCCGACGGCCACTGCGACGCCTGCACCGACGGCCACTGCGACGCCTGCACCGACAGCCGTCTCGACGCCCCCGCCCGCGGGATTCGTCGGCCACTCAGGGACGCAGTTCACTCTCGCCGGCCGGCCCTTCACCTTCACAGGTTTCAACATCTATCAGGCCAACAGCCGCTCCAACTGCTCCTACACCATGGGTACCGGAGGCGCCCTCGACACCGCCTTGAACGGCATCGGAACCGGGTCCGAGGTCTTCCGATCGTGGTTCTTCCAGAGCCTCGCCACCAGCGGAGGCAAGCGTGACTGGAGCGCCTTCGACCACACGCTCGCCGTCGCGAAGGCCCACGGCCTCAAGGTCGTGGTCACCCTCGGAAATCAGTGGGGTTCTTGCGAGGGTTCGCAGTACTTGACGGACAGCTGGTACACCGGCGGCTACAAGACCCAGGTCATCTCCGGCGACACCGTGCCGTATCGCCAGTACGTCCAGGAAATCGTCTCGCGTTACAAGAACGATCCAACGATCGCCATGTGGCAGCTGATCAACGAGGCCGAGATCAAGACCAGCAAGTCGGCGTCGAGCTGCTCCCCCACAACCGACCTATACAACTTCGCGGCCGACGTTTCAGGCTTGATCAAGTCGATCGACCCGAACCATCTGGTCAACCTCGGGACCATGGGCGGCGGCCAGTGCGGCAGCCAGGGCGGTGACTATCAGAAGCTCGGCTCGATCCCGACGATCGACGTTCTAGAGTTCCACGACTACGGCCACGATTCGACGGCCCTGCCCACGAATCTCGCATCCGATATCGCCGCCAGCAAGGCGCTCGGCAAGCCGATCTTCGTCGGTGAAGCCGGGATCCAGGACACCACGGCCGGCAGCCTCTCGGCCCGGGCCTCCGAGTTCGACGCCAAGTGCACTGCCCAATTCAAAGCCGGTGTCGGCGGGTTCCTGGTCTGGTCCTGGAACAATGCGCCATCCAGCCCGACCAGCTGGGAGATAGGTCCAGGCGACCCAACGCTCAAGGTGATAAGCGCCTACTGAGCAAGCAAAGCCGGAATCGATCCGACCCGGGTTAGGCCTGGGTCGGATCTTCCGTTAGCGGTCAACGTGCCAACGGTCAGCCCTGGCGAGGCGGCTCTCCGGATTGCGGATCGGGCTGCTGCGGCGGAAACGGCTGCCCTGCCGGGGGGGCGTAAGGCGGCGCGGCGGCCGGCGGCAATCCGGCCGGTGGTACGTACGGCTGCTGCGCAGGAAAAGGCTGCTGGGCCGGGAACGGCTGTTGCACCGGGAACGCCTGCTGTGCCGGGTACTGCGGCTGAACCGGTTGCTGAGGCTGGACCGGGTACTGAGGCTGGACCGGGTACTGAGGCTGGACGGGTTGCTGAGGCATGACTGGATACTGCGGCTGAACCGGCTGCTGCGGCTGCTGAGGAGGCGGGACCGGCTGTTGGGCGGTCGCGGCCTGATTGTTGTCGGTGCCCTCAACCGCATCTTTGAAGCCACGTAGAGCCTTGCCGATCGCAGCCCCGGTGTCGGGCAGCCGGCCGGCGCCGACGATGATCAGCACGATCACGAGAACGATTATGAGATGGGCTGGAGTCAGTCCCCACATAACGTCTTCTCCTTACCGCCAAGTTCGAGAGGGGCCGCGCTGCCTGACGCCAGGCTGCGGCTAATCCACGCAACGTCGGCCGACTTGGCCTTTCGACAGGCGCGTTCCACGGCCCCCGGCGATCTCCGAGCGGCGATGTCTATGACGACTGCGACGTAAACAATACTCCTGCACGGGCGCAGAGTCGCGGCTGACGAGGCCGGTTCGAGCCCGGATCAGGTTGCCGCACTGCCCGGGCCTTGCTCCGCACGTTTCGACCTGACGTAGAGTTGCCACTGATGAGATGGCTGGCCCTGATCGCGGTGCTGAGCGCGACGGCTTTTGGCGTGTGGCGCCTAACGAGAGGGCGCCGCACGAGAGGGCGGGTGGGGACCGGCGCTCGATCGCGAGGGTTT
>CAZRUC010000289.1:0-3394 GCA_964603175.1 uncultured Anaerolineaceae bacterium | reverse complement strand
GCCCTGCTCGAAGCGGACGTCAACTTCAAGGTCGTCAAGGACTTCACGGCTCGGGTCCGCGAGCGGGCCACCGGGGCGGACATTCTCGAGAGCCTCACGGCCGGCCAGCAGATCGTCAAGATCGTCAACGAGGAGCTTGTCGCGCTCCTTTCGGCAGGCGATCGACAGTTCCGGCTGACCGGCTCGCCGGCCGTCATCCTCCTGGTAGGGCTTCAGGGCTCCGGCAAGACCACCAGCGCCGCCAAGCTGGCCCGCTACCTCGTCAAACAAGGGCGCCGGCCGCTGCTCGTCGCCGCCGACCCGTACCGCCCGGCCGCCGCGGACCAGCTCGAGACCCTCGGCAAGTCGCTCGACGTGCCGGTCCACCGCGCCCAAGCCGGGACCACGGTCCTGGCAATCGCCAAAGGCGGCATGGAAGCGGCCCGCAAGCTCGTCCGCGACGTCGTCATCCTCGACACGGCCGGCCGTCTCACCGTCGACGTTCCGCTGATGGCGGAGATCGCCGGGCTCACGGCCGCGATCAAGCCCTCCGAGACTTTGCTCGTGGTCGACGCAATGACCGGCCAGGAGGCCGTCCACGTAGCCGAAGCGTTCGCCGCCGCCGTGCCGGTGACCGGCCTCGTCCTGACCAAGATCGACGGCGATGCCCGCGGCGGCGCCGCGCTCTCGATCAGCGCCGTGACCGGCCTGCCCGTCAAGTTCCTCGGCACCGGCGAGAAGACTGATGCTCTTGAGCCGTTCCACCCCGATCGCCTGGCCGGCCGGATCCTCGGGATGGGCGACGTCCTGACCCTCATCGAACGAGCCCAGGATACTTTCGACGAGAAGCAGGCCACCAAGATGGCCGAGAAGATTCGAAAGAACAGCTTCACCCTCGACGACATGCTCGAGCAGATGCAGCAGGTCCAGAAGATGGGCGCGGTAGGCAACCTCCTGGAGATGATCCCAGGCATGGGCGGAATGGCGAAGCAGGCCCAAGCCTCGGTCGATCGAGGGGATCTCAAGCGGATCGAGGCGATAATTCGTTCGATGACCCGCGCGGAACGGCGCGACCCGGGCATACTGAACGCAGGACGAAGGCGGCGGATCGCCGCCGGGTCTGGGACCCGACTCCAGGATGTGAATCAGCTCGTCAAGCAGTTCGCCGAGCTACAGAAGATGATGAAGCAGCTTTCGGGCCGGCGGTTCGGCCCCCGCATCCCCGGGATGTTCGGGCCAGGCTAGGAGGGAACCCAAGTGGATAATCAGGACCAGAACAACGGCGGCAACGGGGACCACGTATACGGCCAGGTGGCACCCTCCGCGCCGGCGCAGCCACAGCTCATTCCGATGGGCGAGGGATGGGCGCCCGGAGTCGGCAGCGTGCCGGTCGCACCAAAGTCGCGGCGACTACGCTGGGGCATCGCCCTTGGTTTCGTCGCGATCGTGGCGATCGTCGGCACAGCCGGCGCATTCGTCCTCTCCGGAGCCGGTGGCGCCGGCCAGTCGCTCACCGCGGCGTATGCGCCCAAGGACACGCTCTCGTTCACGGTCCTGCGCACCGACCTGCCGGGCGACCAGCACGGCAAGCTGGCCGATTTCCTGAGCCACTTCCCCGGCTTCGGGGATCGGACTCTCTTCGACAATGCGATGGACACCGAGCTGAACCACCTGGTCTCGTCTGTGTCACCCGATCTGACCTACAGCTCGGGGTTCAAGCCATGGATGCAGGGCGAGATCTCGATCGCGTCGACCGGCGCCGGGATCAACATGTCGAGCCCCACGGCGCTGGGCATGGTGCAGCCCAACGCGGTCGCGATCGTCGCTCTCAAGGATCGCGCGGCTGCCGAGACGTTCGTTTCGTCCGAAGTAGGCAAGACCGGCCAAACGTTTACGCCCTCCAGTTACGCCGGCGCGACGCTGTACACCACCGGTAGCGGCCCAACTTCGGCTTCTTACGCCTTCACCGACAACGTCCTGCTGCTCGGAACCACTGCGGGAGTGAAGGCCTCACTCGACGCCAAGGCGAAGGGTTCGCTCGCCTCCGAGGACAACTACAAGACGGCGATGAAGTCGCTTTCGGGCGACAGTATCAGCACGTTCTACGTCGCCGAAGCGGCCCTCGTGAAGTCTGAAATGGCGGCGCTGCCGACCTCGTCCACGCTTCCCCAGGACGAAATCGACTACCTCCTCGGCAACGTTCCGGCCTGGGTCGCGGGCCAGGTGCGCGCCGAGTCCGACCACATGGTGGTCGAAACCACGATGCCGAGGCCGGCCATCTCCCCGGCGCCAGGCAACCACGTCAGCTCCCTCGCAGGCAAGGTGCCGGGCGGCACGGTCGCACTCGTCGAGATTCACTCGCTCGGCGCGCTGGCGACGTCCGCCCTCGACACCCTGACCAACCAGGCCGCACCCACTGCGCTCCGCAACCAGGTCAACACGATCAAGACCGCGATCGCCGGTTTCGGCGGTCTCGAGTGGCTCGGCGACGGCGCAGTCGTAGTCACCAAGAGCGGTTCGACATACGACGGCGGAGTCGTCATCCAGACCACCGACGCCAAGACGGCCAACGACAAGCTCGCGCTGGTCCGAACCCTCCTTGGCGCGACGGGCGGTTCCGGACTCGCAACCCACGACGAGACCTACAAGGGCGTCACGATCACCACGCTCCAGACCGCCGGAGACGCAATCCAGCCCGGCATGATGCTCAACGCCTCCGTGACATTCGCCGCGAAGGACGATCTGATCATCGCCGGCCCCGACGCCGCGTTCGTCAAGTCGGTCATCGACACCAATTCCGACAACTCGCTGGCGTCGAGCGATACGTACAAAGCAGCCCTCTCGGCTGCGGGCACCAGCAACGCCGGGTCCGCCTACGTGGACATCCCGACCATTGCCGCGGCGATCAGCGCACAGCTGCCCGCCAGCGAGGCCGGGTTCTTCACGGCTAACGTCAAGCCCTACCTCGACCACGTTGGCGGAGCCGCCTTCGCGGATATCGACGGGTCTACCATCACGGTCCGGTTCATCGTCATGGCGAAATAGTTCGCCGGAAGCCGAACCGCAGCCACCCCTTCAGGAGGAGCACGCTCGCACATGGCAGTTCGAATCCGCCTCACCCGCGTCGGGGCTACCAAGCAGCCGGCCTATCGGGTCGTCGTAATGGACAGCCGCGGCGCCCGCGACAGCCGCTCGATCGAGACGCTCGGCCACTACAACCCGCGCACCGAACCGGTCGAGTTCGTCGTGGACGTCGAGAAGGTCAAGAAGTGGCTCGCCCAGGGCGCCCAGCCATCCGACACCGTTTCCAGGTTGCTCCAGGCCGCAGGCGTCTTGCCCAAGGTTGAGCGCAAGGCAGCACCCGCCGCCAAGTAGCACGACGGCGCATCGTCGCCAAAGAGGAGGCCCATGGCAG
>CAZRUC010000288.1:0-3398 GCA_964603175.1 uncultured Anaerolineaceae bacterium | reverse complement strand
CGGCTGGCTGCCGGCGCCGAGGCCGATGAACCAGACGACCTTGGTCTTGCCCTGCGGCGCCGAAGCGGCCGGCGTGACGAGCGGCGCCGAGGCGCTGCTGCTGCTAGCCGGCGCGCTGGCCGGTGCCGTCGTGGCGCTGCTGCCGCCGCAAGCGCTCAGAACGAGCACCGGCACGGCTGCCAAAGTGATGAGGCGCAACCCTCGCTTACCCATTGGGCTCCCTTCTCTATCGCTAGCGACCCATGTCGCCAGTGATGCAATAGGCTCCTGGGAATTCTCCATTCCCTTCGTGCCGCATCCGCGGCACTACCCGTTGCTCAGTTCTTCCCTGTCGGCAACCCTCCACTCGACTGCCTTGCTACCAGTTCGGTTGCCAGGAAGACACGGCGTAAGACGTGATCCCTGGCGTCGACTGCTTGGAGCAGTACGCTGACGAGTTCGCGACCCATCGTTTCTACCGACTGCCGGACGCTGGATAGCGGCGGCTGGGTCGTCAGAGCGACGGCGGAGTCGTCAAACCCGACAATAGCGACTTCTTCAGGGACTTTTCGGCCCGCTGTGCACAGTGCCTCCAAGGCCCCGGCTGCCATGAGATCGGAAGCGGCGAATACCGCATCGATCTCCGGGCAGCGTCCAAGCAGCTCTTGAATTGCTCGAGATCCGCCTTCCCTCGTGAAATCGCCGCCCGCTTCGAGCTCGGGTCGGGGGGCGATACCCGCCGCGCGGAGGGCGTCCAAGTAGCCCTGGCGGCGAGAAGCGGCTCCTGGCATTTCCAGGGGTCCGGTGATGGTGGCGATCGTACGGCGTCCATGAGCCACGAGATGGTTCACCGCAAGAACCGCGCCGCCGTGGTTGTCGTTGTCCACGTAACTGACCCGCGCCCCTCGTGGAGGCTCGCCGGCGACCACGACCGGGATGCCCTGCTCGTGCAGGCGCTCCGGGAGCGGATCGTCGCCGTGGAGCGAGATGAAGATGGCCCCGTCAACGTGGCCGCTGGAGATGTATTGCTCGAGCCGGCGCTCTTCCTCCGTCGATTGGGGCATGAGCAGAGCCAGCTGCATGTGGCGCGCAGTGAGCGCCGAGCCGATGCCACGAAGCATCTCGAGGAAGAACGGGTCGCTGAAGACTCTCGTCGTCGATTCGGCGATGACCACGCCGATAGAGTCGCTGCGGTGCGTCGCCAGGCTGCGTGCGGCACCATTCGGGACGTAGTGCAGCCGCGCCACCGCCTCCTCGACCGAGTGGCGGGCGTCCAGACCTACGGTCGTGCTGCCGTTCACGACCCGAGATGCGGTTGCGCGCGAAACGCCGGCGGCTCGAGCGACTTCGTCGAGCGTCGCAGTTCGCACCAAGGTGCCTCCAACGTAGCGGTCGGCGGATGCATGAGGTTGGTACCGACGGCCCCACCCGTGGCCAACACCGTGCTTCGAAAAGGATGACGAGACGCGCGGCGTGCCGTTGACGTAGGCACCCGGCTCTCCGTCCGCCCGAGACGGTTCGGGACTAACTCGGTTGACTCCTAAGTGGTGAAGACGTTCTTGGCGTGGGCTCGCGAGCGTCTGGAGTCTGAGCTGCGCAAAGAACCAACTGGAGCGCGACACACGGACTTTAGCAGGCCAGTCAAGGGAGATTTGGGATGCGCCCACGAGCGATTCGTGCTCGCGAAGAGTGGGTGCGAAATACGTCGGGAGGGTAGGTATTACGCGGCCGGGAGCGCCGACTTCCAGGGACTCCGGGGCAGCCGGCATCGGAGCTCGGCGCGCTTTTACCCCTGGCATGTGCGAAGGCACGACCACCAGCATCCGGACAATGTCCTTCGAGCGCTTCCCCTGCAAGAATCCCCAGACGGATGACCGTCCCGCTTCCTATACGGACAGGGGGCCCCGGCGGATCATTGGCGGGCGCCCAACAGGTAGGCCGAGCGGTCAGTCGTCCGAACGCGGCGCACCCACGGCCGCGGCGCGCTTCCGTGGAGCGGGCTCGACCGCCAGCTGGACCTTTCTGGGAGCGGGGCGGGCTCGGCCGGCGTACTCGGCGAAAGTGACCGACGAAAGCGGCACGAGAGGTTCTCCCCGCAGGACTCGCGCCAGGTACTCACCGGTGGCCGAGCCCGGAGCCGCGGCCACTTCCTCGGGCGTGCCCTCGGCGATCACATAACCACCCCGCTCCCCGCCCTCGGGGCCCAGATCGACGATCCAGTCCGCGGTCTTGACCACGTCCAGGTTGTGCTCGATGACAACGACCGTGTTGCCCGTGTCCACGAGGCGGTGTAGGACGTGGAGGAGCTTTTCGACGTCGGCCATGTGGAGGCCGGTCGTGGGCTCGTCGAGGACGTATAGCGTCCGGCCCGTCGCGCGCCGGGAAAGCTCCGTGGCAAGCTTGACGCGCTGCGCTTCGCCGCCCGAGAGAGTCGTCGCGGGCTGGCCGAGGTGAACGTAGCCCAGGCCGACGTCGTTCAACGTCTGCAGCTTGGCGCGCACGGCCGGCACCGGGGTGAAGAACTCGAGCGCCTCCGCGATGGTCATCTCGAGCACGTCCGCGATCGACCGACCCTTGTAGTGGATCTCGAGGGCTTCCCTGTTGTAACGCTTGCCCTTGCAGACTTCGCACGGGACATAGACGTCGGGCAGGAACTGCATCTCGATCTTGAGGATGCCGTCGCCTTTGCAGTGCTCGCAGCGGCCGCCTTTGACGTTGAAGCTGAAGCGGCCCGGCTTGTAGCCCCGGACCCGGGCCTCCTGCGTCCCGGCGAAGAGCTCGCGGATCGGTGCGAAGAGGCCGGTGTAGGTGGCCGGGTTCGAGCGAGGGGTCCGGCCGATCGGGCTCTGATCGATGTCGATGACCTTGTCGATCGCTTCGACACCGTCGAGCCCATCGTGGTCGCCGGGCTTGTCGCGGGCGCCGTTGAGCTCGCGGGCGAGAGCCCGGTACAGGATGTCGGAGACGAGCGTGCTCTTGCCCGACCCGGAGACGCCGGTGACGGCTACGAAGCAAGCCAGCGGAAACGCCACGTCCTCGTTCTTGAGGTTGTGCTCGCGGGCGCCTCGAACCACGATCGAGAGGCCGCTCCCCTTGCGGCGCGTCTTCGGAATCGCCACCTCGAGCTCGCCGCGCAGGTAGGCGCCGGTGATCGAGCGCGGCTCGGCCAGAATGACCTCGAGCGGTCCCGATGCGACTATCTCGCCGCCGTGCTCGCCCGCTCCGGGCCCAATATCGATGACCCAGTCGGCCGTCCGGATCGTCTCTTCGTCGTGCTCTACGACCAGGACGGTGTTGCCCAGGTCGCGCAGCCGCGTGAGCGTCGCGATGAGCTTGGCGTTGTCACGCTGGTGGAGGCCGATCGAAGGCTCGTCGAGGATGTACAGGACGCCCATCAGGCTCGAGCCGATCTGCGTCGC
>CAZRUC010000287.1:0-3400 GCA_964603175.1 uncultured Anaerolineaceae bacterium | reverse complement strand
AGCCACGGCCGGCTCGACTTCGGCATCGGCGCGGGCTGGTACGAGCACGAGTACAACGCCTACGGCTACACCTACCCGGCGGTCGGCGATCGCCTCCGAATGCTCCGCGAGGCGCTACAGGTCATCCACGCGATGTGGACCGAGCCCTTCGCCTCGTTCGAAGGCGACCACTACCGCATCTCCGGAGCCATCAACGAACCCAAGGGCGTGCAGAAGCCCCATCCGCCGATCTGGGTCGGCGGTTCCGGGGAGAAGGTGACCCTCAAGCTCGCGGCGCAGTACGGCGATGCCACCAACTTCGGCGGCCACCTCGACGACATGAGCTGGTACCGGCACAAGCTCGACGTGGTTCGGGCCCATTGCGAGGCCGCCGGCCGTGACTTCGACGCCATGATCCATTCGACCAACGTTGAAACGACCGCGATTCGCGAGGGCGACGACCCCGAACAGGCGACCGCTCGCTACCGCCGCGACCAGTCGTTGGCTGAGTACCGCACGCACGCCGTGGTGGGCAGCGCGCAGGAGATCATCGACACTTACGGGCGGCTTATCGACGCGGGCATCAACTACATCGTCGTCGCCGACGTGCCCGGCATCGCCACGACGGATGTCCTCGAATACATCGGGTCGGAGGTCCTGCCCGCGTTCCGCTGAACCCGGTCGAGCAGGCCGCCCGCCGACTTAGGCGAGGCAGCTCTCGATCTCGGCCAATTCGGCCGGCTCGAGCGGCCCAGCTTCGAGCGCCTTGACGTTGGCTTCGAGCTGCTCGACGGAGCTGGCTCCTATGACCGCCGACGTCACTCGCTGATCCCTCAGCACCCATGCCAGAGCCAGCTGGGAGAGCGTCTGCCCACGTTGCGCCGCAATCGCGTTGAGGGCGCGGATGCGAGGCATGTTCTCCGCCACCGCGGCCTCGGTCAGGAATTGGGAGTGGGTGACCCGAGACCCTGCGGGGATCCCGTTGAGGTAGCGGTCGGTGAGTTGCCCCTGCGCCAGCGGCGAGAAGACGATGCAGCCGACCCGTTCCTCGCCGAGCGCATCGAGAAGCCCGTGCTCGATCGTGCGATCCAGCATCGAGTATCTCGGCTGGTGGATGAGCAGCGGAGTGCCCAGTCGTTGCAGGATCTCGATCGCGCGGCGGGTTTCGGCCGGGCTGTAGTTGGAGATGCCCGCGTATAGCGCCTTGCCACGGCGGACCGCGGTATCGAGCGCGCCCATCGTCTCTTCGAGAGGCGTGGCGGGGTCCGGGCGGTGCGAATAGAAGATGTCGACGTACTCGAGCCCGAGCCGGCCGAGGCTCTGGTCGAGGCTCGCCAGCATGTATTTGCGCGATCCCCACTCGCCATAGGGTCCGGGCCACATGTCGTAGCCGGCCTTGGTCGAGATGACCAGC
Source organism: uncultured Anaerolineaceae bacterium (assembly GCA_964603175.1). Taxonomy (GTDB): domain Bacteria; phylum Chloroflexota; class Limnocylindria; order Limnocylindrales; family CSP1-4; genus Fen-1039. Next base: position 2,007 of record CAZRUC010000287.1, on the reverse strand, counting down.
TCATCTCGATACGGTCGCAGGTCGAATTCCATGATCCGCCCGAGGTTCTGCTCGGCCGAGCCGGGCGGCGGACCGTAGTTGTTGGCCAGGTCGAAGTGGGTGATGCCCAGATCGAACGCCCGGCGAACGATCGCCCGCTGCCGCTCCGGCGACGCGTCGGGCCCGAAGTTGTGCCAGAAACCCAGTGAGAGCGACGGCAGCAGAAGGCCGCTATCGCCCGTGCGTCGGTAGGGCATTGCCTCGTAGCGTTCGGTGGCTGCGACGTAGCTCCGCGCCGGTGACGGATTCGTGTCTGGCACTTACTGAACTCCTCTCTCGCCGACCCAGGATACGACACCGGCCCGGCCTGCAGCGACCAGCCACGGATCAGCCCGGCGGTCGCTCCGGCCGCACCAGACGGGACCGTCCCGGCGACCGGAACCATGGCTTCGGCGAGGCTGGACCTACCCCCTACACGGTCGGGTAAGCCCGTCGCGCCGACCGGTCCGCGCCTGACCAGGCGGCCGGAGGCTCGGACTCCGATGTACGTTCACCCACGTTCCCGGTGTTCGGTCCACGCCCAAGTGGTCCGCAACCGCCGGTGCGATGGAGGAGGTCCGCCCATGGCCTCGCGTCCCGTTCCCCTCTCGCTGCTGGGGCGGCTGTTCGCCCTCACCTTCTTGCGGAGCCGCGCGAGGCTCCTGCTGATGATGTTCGCCGCCATGTCACTCGCGGTGGCGACGATGCCGGCTGCCGCGGCGGCACACCGCGACGACGACGACAACCGCTTCGTGCAAACGAACCTCGTCTCGAACGTCCCAGGTTGGGCTCCGATCACGGACGCCAGCCTTGTAAACGCGTGGGGCATGAGCTTCGGCCCCGCGACACCTCTGTGGGTCTCGGACAACGGCTCCGATTCCACGACGCTCTATCGCGGCGGGACGACCGGCGTTCCGTTCGCGAAGGCGCCCCTGACCGTGGCGATCCCGGACGGCGCGCCGACCGGTCAGGTCTTCGCCGGGGGATCCGACTTCAAGGTCGGCAAGGCCCCGGCGCTCTTCATCTTCGCGTCCGAGCACGGGTTCATCGACGCGTGGCAGGGCGGCCTCTTGCCAATCACCATGGCCGTCCAGGTTGCCGCGGTTCCTGGAGCCGAATACAAGGGCCTGGCGATCTCGACCGGCACGGGCGGTAGCTGGCTTTACGCGGCCAACTTCGCCGCGGGCAAGATCGACGTTTTCGACAGCACCTACGCTCTCCAGAACTGGAAGGGCGCGTTCAAGGACAGCCACATTCCCAAGAGCTACGCGCCGTTCAACATCCAGAATCTCGGCGGCATGCTCTATGTCACTTACGCCAAGCGCGGCCCGACCGGCGATGACGTGGCAGGCCCCGGTCATGGCTACGTGGACGTCTACTCGACCGCGGGCAAGCTTCTCAAGCGGCTCGTGAGCCGCGGCCGGCTTGACTCCCCGTGGGGTCTCCAGATCGCTCCCGCCGGCTTCGGGAGCTTCGGCGGCGACCTGCTCGTCGGCAACTTCGGCGACGGGCGTATCAACGCCTACAACCTGAAGAACGGCGCGCCGGAAGGCACGCTGCGCAGTCCCAACGGCAAGGCCATCACCATCGACGGCCTCTGGGGTCTGCAGTTCGGGAACGGCGTCGCGGGCGATCCGATGGCGCTGCTCTTCAGCGCAGGACCGAATGGCGAGGCGGACGGGCTCTTGGGCTCGCTCACCCTCGCTCCGGATACCGACGGCGACTAGCCGCCCACCGCAACGGTCATTCGCGGCGCCGCGCTCCCCAGGAGCCGGCGCCGCGCCGTAATTGCTACCAGCGCTGGTGGACGAGCGGCTTGACTCGTCCTGGGTTCTGTCGAGGCAAGGATTAGCGGAGATCGGTCACGACCCGGTTGCGGCCCGCGTTCTTGGCGGCGTAGAGCTTGCGATCGGCTCGGGCAAAGAGGTCGGTCGAAGTGTCGCCGGCGGACGCGGCGACAGCCCCGACGCTTACGGTGAGCGGGAGGTC
>CAZRUC010000286.1:0-3423 GCA_964603175.1 uncultured Anaerolineaceae bacterium | reverse complement strand
GTCGCGATCGTCATTACCGCGATCGTGCTGCGATTCGCCGACCTGGCGCACCTGCCCGGCGGCCTCTACCCCGATGAGGCGGCCGAAGGCCTCGACGCCCAGCGAATCCTCCATCAGCCCGGATTCCACCCGGACTGGTTCGTCTGGTTCCAGTCCGACGGCGGGCGCGAAGCCTTGTTCGCGTATGGCGTGGCCGGTGTCTTCCACTTCTTCGGCGAGACGGCCCTGACTCTCCGGGGAGCGGCCGCCGGGTTCGGCGTGGCCGGCGTCGTGGCGATCTGGGTCTTGGCCCGGCGCTGGGGGACCTGGACTGCCCTTGCTGCGACGGCGTGGGCCGCGGGCGCTCTGTGGCTGGTGGTGATCAGCCGCGACGGGATGCGGAACACGATCGTGCCGCTGTTCGGCTCGATCGCACTCCTTGCGCTGCTGTTCTGGCTGGACCGGCCTTCGCGCCGGACCGCGGCCCTGGCCGGCGGCGCCACCGCACTGTGCATGCTCTACACATATCAGCCGCTCAAGCTGCTGCCGATCGTGATCGGGCTCTGGGCGTTGTGGCTGTGGCGCAGCAACCCGGCCACATTCCAGCGATTGCGCGCCGGGCTGATGGCGTTCGCCGCGGCGTTCCTGCTGATCGCGGCGCCGATGATCGCGGTCGCGATCACCCTTCCGTCCAACTATTTCGGCCGCGCGGCGTTTGTCAGCCCCTTCAATCCCGCCGTCACGAGCGACAGCAACTTGTTCGTCCACTGGCTCCGGACCGTTGCAGCATTCGGGTTCACGGGCGATCCCAACGCCCGCCAGGACGTGGCGGGGATCCCGCTCATGTCGATCCCGCTGGCTTTGGTGGCGCTGCTCGGGATCGTGCGTTTGTGGCGCGGGCGCCGCGAGCCGGCGAACTCGCTGATCCTGTGCTCGTTGCCGGTGTTCCTGCTGCCGCCGCTGATTGCCGTTGAAGGCGGCTCGCCCCATTTCCTTCGATTCCTGGGCATGGCGGCGCCGCTCGCGGTAACGATCGGGCTCGGCGCCGCCGAGCTGGTCGAGCGGGTGCATCGGCTGGTCGGTGTCTGGGGGGCGAGGCTGGCCGTCGGGGCAGTGGCGCTGGGACTTGCGGCGACCGCGCTCGTCAGCTGGCAGGCCTATTCCGCGTGGCCGGTCGTCGACCGATACGACGCCTACAGCTTCCCTCTCGTAGCCCTCGCCGACGCCGCCGCGCGTCCGAACTCCGCCGTCATCGTGGACAACTACTCGCGGATGGACGTCGAATTCCTCGACTACGCACTGGCGCCGACCTTCTTCACGCCCGGGGCCCGGATCTCGAACCCGAGTGCCTTCGGCCAGATCGTGGCCAGGTCCCGCGGCGATCTGGTGGCCGCCGTCGGCGAGAAGGCCGCTGGGGCCGCGCGCGCCGTGGCCTGGGACCTCTCCGGCAAGCCTGTCGTCTGGGCGCTGACGCCCTGCGCCGGCCGCGGCGCTACTTCGGGGTGGCCACCATCGAGCCGGTCGGGCTGAAGGTGCCGGTCGTCGGATCGTAAAGCTCGGCCGACGGTAGCGAACTCAGATCGCTGGTGGGCGCGTTGCCCAACGTGCCAATGCCACCAATGAAGTCCTCACCACCGACGATGAGGACGCGGTCATCGGGAAGCAACGTGGCAGTCTGGCTTCCCCGCGAGATCGCCATCGATCCGGTGGCAGTGAACCGATCGCTCGTCGGGTTGTAAATCTCGGCCGTGGCGTTGAAGTCGTAATTGCCGTAGCCCCCGACCAACAGAACGCGCCCGTCCGGAAGCAGGGTCGCCGTTTGCTGGCCGCGTGGAGTCGTCATCGCGGTGGCCCGGAACGAATTGGTTGCCGGGTCGTACAACTCCGCCGAAAGCAAGGTCGAGCCGCTGGGGTCGTTGCCTCCAGCCACAAGGACCTGCCCGTTTCCTAGCAGAGTGGCAGTCGCGTAGTCCCGGTAGTCGGTCATCGGCCCGGCGGGATGGAACTTGCCGCTCGCAGGTTCATATACCTCGGCCGACCCGCGATACGTCGGAACGCTCATGTCGAAGACGTTTCCGGTGACTAGCACCGAGCCATTCGCCAGCAGGGTCGCGGTGTCGACAAACTGCGTCGAAATCATCGATCCGGCGGACCTGAAGCTGCCGGTCGTCGGGTCGTACAGCTCGGCGGGGGCGGGTGGCTGATAGCCCGAGGTGTCGTTGCCCACGAAAAGGACCTGGCCGTTCTTTAACAGGGTCGCCTTCCAGAATGCGCCTGACGGCTTCATCGATCCCGTCGGGCTGAAACGGCCGGTCTTCGGGTCATAGAGTTCGGCCGATGTGAGCTCGCCGAGCCGACTGTTGTAGCCGCCCGCGATCAGGACTCGGCCGTCTGAAAGCAGAGTGGCGGTCGCTTCTCTTCGCGCGGTGGCCATCGATCCGGTCTGCGTGAACTTCCCCGACTTGGGGTTGTAAAGCTCGGCTGTGGCGAGGATGGTCTTTCCGCCCTGACCGCCTGCGATGAGGACCTCGCCGTCCTTCAGCAGCGTCGCTGTGTGGCCGGTCCGCCCAACGGCCGTCTGGGGAGGCGGACTGGAAGTGGGCAATGGCGTTCGCTGGAGAGGAGTGTCGGTCGCGGATGGGATCGCCATCGGCGTTGGCGTCGGGAGCGGGTGCGACGATACGGACAGGCTCGGGCTCTCGGTGGCCGTCGCCGAGGATGTCGCGACGGCCACCGGCTGGCTCTGATGCCATGCGGCGTAGAGGGCCGCGGTGCCGGCTACGAGCAGGACCAGCGCAACCGCCGCCGCCTTCGAGCCGATTGAGGATCCGCGCCAGCTTCGACGCCGGACCGAGGCCCGCAGTGGTTCGAGCGCGCCGGTCAGGTCGGGCAGCAGCCGATCGTAGGTTCGCTCGCGTGGCGGCCGCGTCCGCAGGAGCTGCTCGATACGTTCGAGGTCCATCAGGATTCCTCCTGCCCGAGTCGTCGTCGCAGCGTCGCGAGCGCGTTGGTTGCGTGGCTTCGGGCCGCGCTCGACGTGATGCCCAGTACGAACCCGACCCGATCGAAGGGCAGGTCGGCCCGGTACCGCAGATAGAGCACCGCGCGCTGCCGGCCCGGCAGACCGTCGACCGCCTGCCATAGCGCGGCAGAGTCCGCCGTATCGGCCGGATCGGTCGCGAAGCCTTCGCGTTGCCCAGCGAGCCGCCCGATGGATCCGGCCAGGCGGCGGCGCAGTCGATGCTGGTCGATTGCCAGGTGGTATGTCGTCCGAAACGCCCAGGCATCCACGTCGTGCAGATCCTTGCCGGATGCCAGTTCGCGCCAGAGCCGGAGCATTGCTTCCTGCACAGCGTCGGCGGCGTCCTCATCCGCGAGGCCGAGACCGAGCGCAAAACCGTATAACTCCTGGCCTCGTCGGTCGTGCAGCGACAGCACCCGGCG
>CAZRUC010000285.1:0-3434 GCA_964603175.1 uncultured Anaerolineaceae bacterium | reverse complement strand
CGATGCCGATCCGGATGAGCATCGGATTGGCGCCCGCGGTGACGTTGCGGATGCCCTCGTTGATCATCGCCTGGCCCAGGACCACGGCCGTGGTCGTACCGTCGCCGGCGACGTCGTCGGTCTTGGTGGCGACTTCCTTGAGCAGCTGGGCGCCCATGTTCTCGAACGGATCTTCGAGCTCGATGTCACGCGCGATCGTGACGCCGTCGTTGGTGATCGTGGGCGCGCCGAACTTCTTGTCGAGCACGACGTTGCGGCCTTTGGGGCCGATCGTGACCTTTACGGCTTCCGCCAGCCGGTCGACACCACGCTTGAGAGATCGACGAGCGGACTCGTCGAAGACAATCTGCTTTGCCAAGTCTGTTTGTCCTCCGCTTTGCTCCGGCCGAGCCGGCAGCACCGGTGGCCAGGATCAGTTCGATCGACGGACCGCCTAGTCCTCGACGATCGCCAGGATGTCCTTCTGGCTGACGATGAGGAGATCCTCGCCGTCTACCTTGAACTCGGTTCCGGCGTACTTCGCGTAAAGAACCCGGTCGCCAACCTTGACGTCCATGGTCTCGCGCTTGCCGTCATCGAGGATCTTTCCGGGTCCGGCGGCGAGGATCGTGCCTTCCATCGGCTTCTCTTTGGCCGTATCAGGCAGGACGATGCCGCTCTTGGTCATGTCCTCACGAGGGGTCGGCTTGATGACGACACGATCGCCGAGGGGCTTCAGCTTCTTGCTGGTCGCAGTGGCACTTGCCAACGCGCAATACCTCCATGGGACGGCGGCGTGGCGCCTTGCCGTCGCGCTTCCTGGATTGGCACGTTCGAGCGTCGTCCTTGGACCGGCGCCGGCGGTGCCGAATGCCCGATTCGACGAGGATTTCCAGGCCTGGCGCACCCCTCGGCGATCGCCTTTTGGCCGATCGATCGTGGGCGCACCGCGGTGCCTGCATCTCCCCGCGGGCTCATTAGCACTCTACCGATGAGAGTGCTAACAGCCTAACCAAGGCCGTCTGGACTGTCAAGCGCAGCCAGGCGGCGCGAGTGTCGGACGCAGTGTCTAGACGGCGTCCGCCACGGTGCTCAGGAGGTCTGTGACGTCCCCCTGCATGACCACCAGAACCGCGATGCAGGCAATCGCGATGATCGAAAGAATGAGCGCGTATTCTGCGAGGCCTTGTCCCCCGTCGCGCCGTACCGTTGAAAACAGTGCCATTTTGGGGCCTCCACACACCCGGCCCCATCGAGGGGCCCCGTCCGATGGCCTCGATATTAGGCGTCCGATACTGCCCAAAACGGTAGTCCCGAAACTGGCCCATCAGGTGGTTCAGACCGGCCGCACCCGGGCCCGTCCATGCCGACGACTACGCCCCTGCCGCGCCCATAGCGCGCGCGATGTGGTCGAGATGCTCGTCGCGGTGGCGGTGACGATGGAGCAGATACGCATTCGGTCCACCCTCCAGCTGCTCGACGAGCGCGTTGGGCGCGCGAGCCACGAGGGCGTCGATATTCGTGGCCGCCGCGACCGCCAGGGCGCCCAGACTCGTCCCCTCGATTCCCGCCCAGTAGGGGTGCAGCGCCTCGTTTGCCAGGTGCTCGGCGGCGAGGACGGAGGCATCGTCGGCCCGCCACGTACCGGCCAGCATCTCGGTCAAGCGCTCGGCCTGCCAGCGGTCCCAGAAGCCCATATGGCCCAGTGCCGACGCCACGGTCCATCCTTCGCCGAGGTCCGTTTCCAGCTGGGTCCTCGTCAGCGTCGCGGCCAACCGCGCAAGACGGGCCCGGGATTCGTCGTTTGCGAGCTCGAAGCTGCGATCGGTCATGGTGTCCTCCCGAACGTGGTGTCGTAGGCCGCCACGAGGCCTTCGCCAATGCTATCCGGGGTTTCGCCGCGCTGCTCCGCGAGCCACAGGGCGGTCACGTGGACCCATTCGGGGGAGTTGCGGCGGCCGGTGAAACCGGGCACGCCGCTGCGCGGCACACCCGGCGGAGCAAGGAACGGCGCATCGGTCTCGATCAGGAGCCGCTCCCCGGGGACGAGCCTCGCGACGTCCGCCGAGGCTTCTTCCCCGCGCCGGAAGACCAGGCCGCCGAACGAGATCGCGAGTCCCAGCTCGAGCGCGGCAGTGGCGTAGTCCCGGCTGCCCGAGAAAGAATGCAGGATCGCAGGCGGACGCTCCCCGAAGGTGCCACTGACGCCCGACTCCCCAAAGCCGGCCGCCCGAAGCTCGGCCAGAAGCGCGTCCTGCGCGTCATGGCCCCCCGCTTCAGACCGGCAGTGCAGGATCGCAGGCTTGCCGGTCTCCAGGGCGAGGCGCAGATGGCGCCGGAGGTTGGCGAGTTGCGTTTCTCGCGGGGAGTGCATCCGGTCGTAGTCGAGGCCGGTCTCTCCGATCGCGACGACCGACGGATCGGCGGCCAGGTGGACGATCGCAGCCCAGTCGGCCTCGGTCGCGACTCCTGCCTCGTGAGGATGGATACCGGCGGCGGCATCGATCCAGTCATGTTCGGCAGCGAGCTCGAGCGCAGCAGCCGACGACGCAGCGTCCCATCCGGGCACCAACAGCTGCTCCACTCCCCCGGCGCGGGCCGCCGCGATGACTTCCGCGCGGTCGGAGGCGAACGCCTCGGCCTGGAGATGTGAGTGGCTATCGATCAGACGCACCTGGCAAGGGGCTCAGCCGGCAGCCGGGGCCGCGGCTTCGGTCTCGATGCGCGGGAAGAGCGGCTCGGCAGTCGCCAGCCTACCCGCCTGATCGGCGTGGGCGCCCCATTGCAACTCGTCGAGCAGCGCCGGGCCGCCGTTGCCGTCGGCCGCGTACGGGTACTCGTAGCCGAGCTGCGCGAGTGCCCGAGGTGCAGCCTGCGGGATGAACGGCGCCGCGGCCAACGCGACGAGCCGGCATGTTTCGACGAGATCGCCCAGGGCGTTGTGCAGCCGTTGGTCCGCGTCTTTGTCGCCGGCTTTTGCGGCCTTTGCAAGGGTCCAGGGCTGTTCCGCCTCGACGAGACGGTTGGCCGCCCCGACCATTTCCCACAGCACGCGCAGCGCATCGTGCAGCAAGCAGCCTTCGAGCCGCTCACGGTAGGCAGCGAGCGTTTCGGCCCAAATGCGGGCCAGCCCCGCCTCCGGTCCGGGCGCCGGGCGTTCGCCGCCGAAATAGCGGTTCGCCATGGAGACCGTGCGGTTCAGCAGGTTGCCGAAGTCGTTCGCCAGGTCCGCGTTGTAGCGGCGGACGAACGATTCCCACGAAACGTCCGTATCGCGGTCGAACGCGACTTCGCGCAGTGTGACGTACCGCGCCCCATCCGCCCCAAGCGTCTTGACGACGTCGATCGGGTCGAGGAAGTTGCCCAGGCTCTTGCTCATTCGCTCGCCCTGGGCCAGCAACCAGCCGTGGATCCAGACGTGGCGCGGCGCTTCCATGCCGGCGCTCCAGAGCATC
>CAZRUC010000284.1:0-3484 GCA_964603175.1 uncultured Anaerolineaceae bacterium | reverse complement strand
CCCGGGGTCGGCGCTCGCCGCGGAGTCGGCGCTGTCGGCGGCCGCCCCGGGGTCCGTGCTGTTGGAGCCGGCCTCCGCCCCTATCTCGGCGCGATCGAGGGCGCGATCGAAGGATCGGTAAACCCGGGGCACGGCGCGAAAGATCGTTTCGTCGAAGAAGGCCAGCGCCGTACGCACTTCGTCCATCGGCTCGGGGGCGAGCTTTCGAACCGGCGACGACCGCCACAGCAGGCTTATCTCCTCGCGCAAACGGCGACGGATCTCGGCGTCGTCCGTCGGCCCGATCCGCGGATCGTCCAGCTGCTCGAGCAATCGATAGCAGCGCCGCAACGCCGTCAGCATCGTGCGCCGCCGCGCCTCCGTGGGGTGTGCCGTGAGGACGGGCGTAATCTCGAGCCTGCCGACCAGACCACGAATCCTGTCCGGAGTCCATCCCCGTTCCAGTAGCCAATCGACCGCCTCTTCGGGCGATCCCTCTGGAGGGCTCTCAGGCGACAGCTGGCCGTGTTCGATCTGACGGACGGCGTCGCGCTCCTCCGCCAGGTTCACGAGTTGGAAATAGAGGCTGAAAGCTCCGGCGAGCGCTTCCGCCTGGCCGACATCCATGCCTTCGAGCTCGGCCGCCATGGCGTCGCCCGCCGCGCCGTCGTTCTCTTCGTGGAACGCGATCGATCGATGGCGCCACTTTTCCACCAGATCGAGCAAACCCGACCCGCCCTGCTCGGCGATCACCTGCCCGAGCAGAGCCCCGAGCAACTTGACTTCACGCGACAACGGGTCGCGCGCACCGGCCGACCCAACCTCGTGCGGCTCGGCCCGGACTGCTGCGTTCCGGGCGGGACGGGGCCCCGATCTGCTATGGCTTGCGCGGCTGACGACCATACCGGCGAGCATACAGCCCAGGGCCCCAACCCCGGCACGTGAACCGCCGACGGGCGAAGCGCGGGCAACAGGCGTCGGGCTGGACCCGCGCCGGCCCCGAAACCCCATGCCCGCCCCAGAATCCTGCGACAACGACTCCACTGGCAACGCGACGAACGGGCGGCCCTGCGGCCCTGCGCCGCGGCGCCGCGGCTCCGCGCGACAGCCATGCCAGTAATGCTATGCGGCCGGACGGATGCCGCCGGGCCGCTCGCCACTCAGGGCGACGGCCTCGGAGCTGCACTTGAGCGTGTCCCGACTCGCAACTGACCCCCGGAACGCAGTCGCACCCGGGTAGCGCCACCTCCAGTCCGCATACGACTACCTGGGTTAGTGTCCCGCAGGAACCAGATCCCGGCGAGCGACCGCGCGGGATTGCGAGACCAGCCGCGCACTTCCATGGTCCTCGCCGGCAGGGCCGCCGAAAAGACACGACCGTGGCGCGCCACTGCCGAACGCGCCCGGGTCTCGTCGGGCAGAACCAGAATGCTACCGACGAGATCGGGCCGCCAACCCAACTCCGCGGTGACAGCCATCGGGACCACACGGCGCTTTCGATCCATCGTCGAGAGCAATTCCTGAACGTCGACGATCTGCGTCTTCACTTCGACGATCATCAGCGCGCGGACCCCGGCGGACCAGGCCAGGACGTCGACGGACCCGCGCTCGCCACGCACGTTGAAGGAATACTCGACTCTGACCTCCCATCCGAGACGCCTCAGTTCGGCCACAGCCAGCCCAACCAGCAGGGCGTGCCGTTCGTCTAGCAGCCGCGGCAGTTCGGCGCCGCGCCATCTCGGCTCTATCGGCAGCCATACGTCCAGCACCCGTGCAACGTCGCGAATTGTCCCGATCGTCAAAGCCTCAAAGCGGCCGCGCTCGACCAACGAAACGGTCGACTGACTCAGGCCGGCAACTGCGGCAACGTCGCACTGACGCAATCCTCGCCGCAGCCGGACGGCGCGGATCGCGCACCCAACTCGAATGTCGTCCATCGCGGCAGCATGACGTCTCGCGCTCACTCGGCCGTTATGCGCCGCTTACGCGTCGGCTTCCCAACGGAGCTCTCCCGACGGGCGGGCGGTCCGTCGCTCGCCGACGGGCGGGGAGTTCTCGCGGACCGGCGGGGTGATCTCGCCGACCGGCGGCGGCGGGCGCCCACGAGCCCCGAGCGCGTGCCGACTGGCGGGGCGAGCGCCCCCGAGCCTACGTGCCTGCTCAACTGGGTAGTCAGACTCGGGCGATTCGTCACCCCGATGCATGACCCAACACCGATCCCGGCGACGCGACCGCGACGTAGGCTGAGGGGCATGATCAGCTCTCCCTCCCACGAGACGGCCCTGCGGCTCGTGCAGCCGGCGTCGATAGATGCCCGCCGAGCGTATGACCTGCTATCCGAGGTCGGTGCGGTGTGGCTCGGCGAGCAGACGGCCCCTGCCCGGCCCGGGACCCGCCGCTACCTATCGGACCTCAGCTTCCCCGTCCGCGAACGCGCGCCGCAACTCACCTTCAAGAAGGCCGCGTACGTTGAGCTGGGTGAGATCCGGTCCACGCCCGAGGGTTGCGTGGTCGAGATCAGCTGGCAATCCTCGTCGCTCGCTCCGCTCTTCCCCGTCTTCGCGGGCCACCTGACGATCTGCGCCAAGGAGCTGAGGCTGGAGGGCTACTACGCCCCGCCCGGCGGTGGCATTGGCGCAGCGCTCGACCGAGCGTTCCTCAACATCGCGGCGCGGGGAACGGCCCGCTGGTTCCTCGATCGGGCCGTGGAAGCGCTGGCTGCGGCATCGACTTCGGCTGCCGATCGGCCATTCGGCTCGGCGGCACCCAGCGGCCCGGCCACCCTGCCCGGAGGTTCGGCGGCACCCCGTTCGGCCGGATCGCCCGATCGACCGCGCTCGAACGCCCGCGCCCGAACGCCCGACGCCAGCGGCGCCTGAGCCTCGGCCGACGGCGAGGAACGCGGCTAATCGAGGCCTTTCCGTGAAAGCGCTCTCACGCTCGCTATTGCAGGCATACATCAATGAAATCTCCGCACAATGCGACGCCCAGCTATTTTCAGGCTATTTAGGAGCCGCTTGGTATGGAATCGCAACTCTGACCGGAGTATGGTGTTCGGCGTCACCCCGGGACGCACACCCGGCAACCCCATGAAGGAAGGAGGCCCTAGTGCCTGAGCCGTCCGCCATCGAGGGGGTCTTGCGCGCTCTCGTCGAAGCTATGGAGGCCCGCGAGGCCGCCGAGCCCGACCTTCCGGAGTGGGAGGCCAACGCGCGGCTGCATGCCGCCGAGGCCAACCTGCTTCGGCTTTATCGCGAGTCGGGGCGGAATCATCCCCGTCGCGTCGGCATCGAGATCGAAGCCTCTCATGCCGCTTTTGGGCCCATCATGGTCGAGGTCGCCTGACCTCAGGCCGGTCCCGTCCGGCGCCATTGGTCCACGCACTCCATCCGCTCGCCCTCGGCGTCAATTTGGGCTGAAGTTGCGGCCCATTCCGCCGATACCTTGCTCGGTTGGGCAAACCCGTGCCAATGGAGCATGCCGTGCTTACAAGGGCGACGGAACA
>CAZRUC010000283.1:0-3485 GCA_964603175.1 uncultured Anaerolineaceae bacterium | reverse complement strand
CATGGACGGCGTGGTCCTGGTTCTCAATCAGAGCTACGAGCCGCTCAACGTCTGCAACCTGCCACGGGCCTTTCGGTTGGTCTTCGGCCAGAAGGCCGAGGTCCTCGAGTACGACCACCAGGTGATTCGGACGCCGCGGCAGGAGTACCGCGCGCCTTCCGTCATCCGGCTGCAGCACCAGATCCGCCGGCCCAGGCCCCGCGTCAAGCTGACCCGCCGCGAAGTCTTCGCCCGTGACGGCTACACCTGCCAGTACTGCGGCCGCCAATCCAACGACCTGACGCTCGACCACGTAGTGCCGCGACACCGGGGCGGGACCCATACCTGGGACAACCTCGTGACGGCCTGCAAGCCCTGCAATCACCGCAAGGGCGGGAAGTTCCTCGACGAGGCCAAGCTCCGCCTTCCCCATCGCCCGGTCGAGCCCCGCTGCGACGTCTACTCGCTCTTCACGCCGTACCTGCGCGACGACCGCAACGAGAACTGGCGCTCCTATCTGTTCCTTGGCCACTGAACGCCGGAGGGGCAGCGTGTCGGCAGTGCCCGCCCCGACGATCCCCGATGCGGTCCGCGAGCTGCTCGCCACTCTGTGGCACGGCGGCCACGCGGCCTACGTCGTGGGGGGCTGCCTCCGCGATGCGTTGCTCGGTCGAACGCCCGCCGACTGGGACCTGACCACCGACGCCCCGCCGAATCGGATCGTGGAACTCTTCCCCGACTCCCTCTACGAAAACCGATTCGGGACGGTGGTGGTCCGCCGCGGCGCCGACCAATACGAGATCACCACGTTCCGGCGCGACGTGTCCTACTCCGACCATCGCCACCCCGACGCGGTTGAGTTCGGCCGCCCGATCGAGGAGGACCTGGCCCGACGGGACTTCACGGTCAACGCCATGGCATGGGGCGGGCGCGCCGGAGACGAGCCCAGGTTCGTCGACCCTCACGGTGGCAGGCGCGATCTAGAGGCGCACCTGCTGCGCGCGGTGGGTGACCCAGACCGGCGCTTCCACGAGGACGCGCTGCGGATGGTTCGAGCGGTCAGGCTGGCCGCGACCCTCGGTTTCTCGGTGGAACCGGCCACGCTCGAGGCCATCGGGCGCGGCGCGGAGTTGGCGCGCCACCTCTCCGGTGAGCGGGTCGGGGCCGAGCTGGCCAAGCTGCTGGCGGCGCCTTCGCCGTCCGTCGGCCTTCGACTCATGGCCGAAACTGGGCTGCTCGCGGTCCTGGCTCCAGACCTGGAGCGCCAGCGCGGCATGAGCCAGAACAAAATCGAGGGCGAGGATTTGTGGGACCACACCCTCCGAACAGTCGACGCGACCCCCAACCGGCCGCTCGTGCGGATGGCGGGGCTGCTCCACGACATCGGCAAGCCCGACACGCTCTCCGAGGGCCACTTCCACAACCACGATTCGGTGGGCGCGGTCATGGCGCGAGGGTTCCTGTCGGACCTCCACACGCCGCGGGTGACGCAGGAACGCGTCGCTCACCTGATCCGCCACCACATGTTCGATTACCAGCCGAACTGGACCGACACGGCCGTCCGGCGCTTCATCCGGAAGGTCGGCCCCGGATCGATCGACGATCTCCTGGCGCTTCGAATCGCCGACAACATCGGCAGCGGCGTTCCGCCGGACGCGGGCGGGCTCCCGGAGCTCGGGCAGCGGGTCGGCGCCGAACTTGCGGCTCACCCGGTCCTCGGGCGGGCCGATCTGGCCATCGACGGTCGAGACCTGATCGACGAGCTGGGGTTGCCGCCCGGACGCGAACTCGGCCGACTGCTCGAAGAGCTGACGGAGAGCGCAATTGCCGAGCCGGCTCTCAACGATCGTGCCATCCTGCTGGAACTCGCGCGCCATCGAGTTGGGGGCAAAGGAGACTGATGTTCGAGCTGTTGCTCCAGGCCGATCGGGCCCTGTCGGGCGGCAACCTCGATCAGGCTGAGCGCACCTACTGGCAGCTCAGCGAACTCGACCCGACGAACGCGATCGCCATCGCCGGACTGGCGCGCGTTGCCCTCGAGCGCGGCGACGACCGACTGGCGCGCCTCTTCGCGACTCGAGCGCTCGTGCTGGACCCGGAAAGCGTGGCCGCCACGCGCATCATCGAGACGATCGATGACGTCGGCGAATACGTGGCGCAGGAGACCGAGCCGGAACCGCGCCCCGAGGACCTGCCGCTCATGGCCGCGCAACGGCTCGAGGCCCTGGGCCGGCGGCGATTGACCCGCGACGGGGACACAGACGAGGCGGCGTCGGTGATCGAGCCCGAGCCGGAGCCGGAGCCCGAGCCCGAGCCGGAGCCGGAGCCCGAGCCCGAGCCGGAGCCGGAGCCGGAGCCGGTGAGCGAGGCTGCGCCGGAACCGGAGCGCGAACCGGAGCCCGAGCCGGTGAGCGAGGCCGCGCCGGAACCGGAGTCCGAGCCCGACGCGGAACCCGAGGCCGCGCCCGCGGCGACCCCGGACGAACTCGCGCCGGTCGGCGAGCCCGAACCGGAACCGGAGCCACTCCCCCAACTCCCCATCGAAGCGGCGCCGGTCAGCGAGCCCGAACCGGAACCGGAGCCACTCCCCGAACTCCCCCAACTCCCCATCGAAGCGGCGCCGGACCGAAGCAGAATCGGCCGCGAGCTGGCGGCTGCGGCGGCCGAGATGGAGGCGGGCCTGGCTCCCGATCCCGGGCTTCGCCGCCGACCCTTGGGCCGGGCCGAATTCCACCTCACGCCGGTTCTCGATCGCGGTCGGCGCCGCTTCGGACCAGAGGAGATGAAAGCGCTGCCCCTTGCCGACGATCCTTTCGCCGCGGCCGAGTCGGAGGCTGTCATCGAGGCGGTCGTCGAAATGGACGACGAGGTGGACTACCAGGAGTCGTCCGAAGTGCAGGTCGCGGACGTCGCCGAGCCCGACGTCGCTCCCCGAGTCGCGACGGATGACACAGATGCCGGCGAAAGTGTCGCCCTTCGACTCGCGATCCTGGGCTACGAGGCGGAGCCGGAGGTTGAAAACGCACCTACGGCAAGGACGGATGAACCGGACGATCTGCTCGATCTCCGGATGTCGCTGCTGGGCGGCGAGGCCGACGCGGATGCCGAGCAGGCATTCGAGCCGGGTCGCGAGGCCGAGGCGGAGCAAGACGACCTGATCGCTTTGCGCATGGCGTTTCTCGCCGGCGAGGCCCAGCTCGAGGCCGACGAGATCCAGGTGGCCGAGGAGCCGGCGGTCGAGATCGAGGACACAGCCGAGGTCGCGGTCGAGCCGGAAGCCGAGGTCGGGGTCGAGGTCGAGGTCGAGCCACCGGTCGAACCGGAGGCCGAGGTCGAGGTCGAGCCCGCGGTCGAAGGCCCGGTCGAGCCGGAAGCCGTGGTCGAGGTCGAGCCCGCGGTCGAAGGCCCGGTCGAGCCGGAAGCCGTGATCGAGGTCGAGCCGGAAGCCGTGGTCGAGGTCGAGCCCACGCCCGAAGCGCAAGCGACTGGCGACGGCCCCGACTGGG
>CAZRUC010000282.1:0-3487 GCA_964603175.1 uncultured Anaerolineaceae bacterium | reverse complement strand
CCCGTTCCGCCGGGCTGGCTGGTGCCGCCGTTGCCGGCTGTGTTGTTGTTTCCAGGAAGGGTGGGGCTGCCACCGCTCCCGCACGCGGCCACTGCGAGCGCGAGCAAGGCGACGACGGCTACCAGGCCACGACCTTGCTTCACGTGGACACGAGTCATTGACGGACCTCCCCGTTCTCCCTACCCAAGGCCGGCTGCGAGTGGCAAGAGGCACAACGAGTGCCTGGCCGAACGATCGACCGGCTGGGCGCCAAGGTACCACGACAACGACCCTCTGCAGAGTGCAGATTCAGGCCTCACGTCCGGCTTTTTGGCGCATCGAATCGCTGGGCGGACCTTCGGGCCCCGGCGCTTGACGTATCCGGCGACTGTCGAGCATGATTCGACCGTGAATTCGTTCTTCTTCGCCTGCTCCTGTCCATGCGGCGGCCCCGCCGTGTGAGGTAGCAGGCTGTCTCGCTTCCAGCCGGGAGCAGGACCAACAGCCCAGGGGCCGCGGTTTCCATCGGAAATCGCGGTTTTTTGTTACCCGCCGCAAAAGCCGCCGACGACCGAACAGGACGTGGCGTGTGCCTCGCCAACCCCAAGAGGAAGCAAATGGTTCTCCCGCTCAGATCGATCCCACCTATTGAGCCGCTGGACCGGCTCGCCGCCCAATTGAACGACGTGCTCGCGGGCGACCGCCGACCGAGACTCGCCAAGGCACGAGTCGGGGCGTGGGTCAGGGCTCTGCTCGACACTCTCTTCCCCCAGGTCGCGGAGCAGACGTACGGCAGTGCCGGCGAAGTCCGAGACGCTCTCGACGGCCTCGCCACCGATCTGCGTTCGCTGCTCCGCTCCATCGAGAGCGAGCTGAGCATCGACGCGGCGGAGGTCTCCGTCGCTTTCTTCGACGCACTCCCCGAAATCCACCACCAGATCATGGCCGACGCCACCGCAATCGAGCGCGGCGATCCGGCGGCCGAAAGCGTCGACGAGGTGATCATGGCCTATCCGGGCTTCCTCGCCATCGCCGTCTACCGGATCGCCCATCGCTTCAGCGAGCTCGAGGTGCCCTTGCTGCCGCGCGTGCTGACCGAATGGGCCCACGAGCGGACCGGTATCGACATCCATCCCGGCGCCACCCTGGGTCATCCCGTCGTGATCGACCACGGAACCGGCATCGTCATCGGCGAGACGGCGATCCTCGGCAACAACGTGAAGCTCTACCAGGGCGTCACGTTGGGCGCCCTTTCCGTGGCCAAGACCCTGGCCTCAACCAAGCGCCACCCCACGATCGAAGACGACGTTGTCATCTACGCCAACGCCACGATCCTCGGCGGCGAGACGGTGATCGGCCACGGAAGCACTATCGGCGGCAACGTCTGGCTCACGTCCAGCGTCCCGCCGGATTCCACCGTCTACCACCGCAGCGAGGTCCACGTCCGCTCCGGACGGGCCGAGTTCGAAGGCCCCGACTTCGTCATCTAGCGTCCCACAACTCAAGGAGATTCCCGTGGCCAAGTTCAACAACATTCTCGAAAGCATCGGCGACACCCCGCATCTGCGGATCAACAAGCTCTTCGACCCGCGCGTGGAGGTCTGGGTCAAGCTCGAGCGCCAGAACCCGGGCGGCTCCATCAAGGACCGCATCGCACTCGAGATGATCGAAGATGCCGAACGGCGAGGCGTCCTCAAGCCGGGCGCGACGATCGTGGAGCCCACCTCGGGCAACACCGGCGTGGGCCTGGCGCTCGTGGCCGCCGTCAAGGGCTACAAGCTGATCCTGACCATGCCGGAGTCGATGTCGGTCGAACGGCGGAAGCTCATGTCGGCTTTCGGCGCAACCTTCGAGCTGACGCCGCGAGAGCTGGGCATGCGCGGCGCCGTCGAGAAGGCGGAGCAGCTGCTGAAGGAGATCCCCGGCTCATGGCGGCCGGGCCAGTTCGACAACCCGGCCAATATCGCGGTCCACAAGCGGACCACCGCCGAGGAGATCGCCCGCGACTTCCCCGACGGGCTCGACTACATCTTCGCGGGGGTCGGAACCGGTGGCCACGTCACGGCGGTTGGCGAGGTCCTGCGCCCGCGCTGGCCCAAGCTCCAGGTATTCGCCGTGGAGCCTGAAGCCTCGCCCATCCTGAACGGCGGGCAGCCCGCGGGCCATCCGATCCAGGGCATCGGCGCCAACTTCGTTCCGGACAACTTCCACCGCTCAGCGGTGAACGGCGTCATCGACGTGGCCGCCCCGGACGCGTTCAAGCTGACGCTCCGGGCGGCGCGCGAGGAAGGACTGCTGATAGGCGTCTCTTCCGGCGCGGTCCTCGCCGCCGTGGCGAAGAAGCTGCCGGAGATCGCCGACGGCGCCCGCATCCTGGCCTTCACGTACGACACGGGCGAGCGGTACCTCTCCACCCCAGGTGTCTTCGACGTGGAGCCCGAGTCGGTGGCTGTGGCCTGAGCCACACGGCAGTGGCCGCCCACGTAGGGCGGCCACTTTTCGCATACGACCAGCCCGCGACTCAACGATGAGCAGATCACTCGGAGGCGTTCGACCCCTCGTAAACGCATCGGGAAGCACTTCGGGTCCGCCACGGACGCGACGATAGTGAGCGCCTGAGCAACTGCCAGAAGGCTATTTGGCGTCCCGGTCGGGTCTCCTCGATGCGAGAAACATTAGTTCACCATTTCGACGTGGTGGTCGTGGTCTGGGTGCTCGCCCTCGTCGTCGGCTGGAGCATGCTGGCCCTTGCCCGTGCCCCGCTGAGCGACGCCGGTTGGTCCTTCGGGACGCAATCCGCCCCGGCATGGGTCGTCCCAGCGGGATCGCCCACCAACTGACGCGCGCTCCGCAACGCTCGGGTTCGGCCACTGGCCGACTTATATATAATGGCCGGGCTACTGCTTTAGCACTCCCCGGGGGCCGCCGAATGCGAGAGTCGCTGGTTCGCCATTTCGACGTCGTGGTCGTGATCTGGGTTTTGGCGCTGTGCGTCGGCTGGACGATGTTCACCCTGTCGCGCTCGCCACTGGGCTACGATCAGGGTTCGGGTTGGGCGCAAATCGGTCCGGACTGGGTCGTCGTCGGCAACAACGGCTAGCGCGGCAGCCGCAGGAGCTCCCTTAGGCCGAGCATGATGAGTTCGGCCGTGGTGACGTAGCCGATCCGGCCGGTGTTGACGACGAGATCGTATTCATCCGGGTCGCACCAGTCCCGCCCGTATAGCTGGTGGATGTAGGCCGCCCGGTTCGAATCGGTTTCGTGCATCTTGCGTTGCGCCTGGGCCTCGCTCAACCCAAATCGAGACACCAAAACCTTGACTCGGACCGCCTCGGGAGCCCGCAGGAATACCCGGAATACGTCCTGGCGATCCCGGAGCACGAACAGGTGCCCGCATAATTATATGGGACCGCGACCTCGAAACGCAGGCGCTTTCCATATCTG
Organism: uncultured Anaerolineaceae bacterium; assembly: GCA_964603175.1. GTDB lineage: Bacteria > Chloroflexota > Limnocylindria > Limnocylindrales > CSP1-4 > Fen-1039. The sequence continues at coordinate 64 of CAZRUC010000282.1, read as the reverse complement.
ATATCTGGGAAAGCTCAGACGGGGATATCACTGCCGCGCGGCATCTTTGCGAGTTGTTTGTGAA
>CAZRUC010000281.1:0-3489 GCA_964603175.1 uncultured Anaerolineaceae bacterium | reverse complement strand
AGGCGATCGCTGACGGCCCGCTCGTCGGCAACGTCACCGTTAGCAACAACTTCGTCTCGCCTCTAACCTGGTACTACAAGAACGAGGGCGGGTCGACCGCGGCCGATCCCGTTGCGGCGACGAAGCTGCTCACAGACGCCGGTTGGGTCAAGGGTTCGGACGGAATCCTTGCCAAGGGCACCGTCAAGCTCGAGCTCCAGTACTGCACCACGACACGCCAGGTCCGACAGGACACGCTCAAGCTCGTCGCTTCGCAGCTCAACGCGATCGGTATCAAGGCCGACGTGAATGCGGTCAGCGCGACCGACCTCTTCGCCGCCTGGAACGACACCAAGGCGGATACGAAGTGCAATCTCCAGCACGGAAACTTCGACGTGGCCGAGTTCGCTTACGTCACGCCGCTCGATCCGCTCGCCAGCTATAACGTCTACACCACCCAGGGCATTCCGGACACCGCTCCGCACAACGGCCAGAACGTCTCGCGAATCAGCCTTCCGACGCTCGACACGGCGTACAACAACGTCAAGAACAGCGTCGATCCCGCGGTCGTCAAGGCTGCCATGGCTTCGGTCGAAGACATCTACGTAAGCGCCCAGAACACATTCGAGCTCCCGCTCTACAACCGCAAGGACGTGTGGCTCGTACAGCCGAGGATCCACAACTTCACCGGCAACCCGACAACGACGGCCGGCGAGTGGAACATCGGCGATTGGACCGCCGACTGACCTGAGGGGCAGCCCTCTGTCATAGTTCTCGAAATCAGGAGGGCGACGAGCCCGACGGGCTCGTCGCCCTCTCTTCCAAACGAGCGAGTTTCATGATCAAGTACACGATCAGGCGCTGCATTCAGGCCGTCCCGGTGCTGATCCTGATCACAATCCTGTTGTTCTTCATGATGCGGGTCCAGGGGAACCCGGCCGACCGATTCGCACAGAACCCTAAGGTCACCGCCGCCCAGATCGCCGCGTTCGAGCATCGCTGGGGCCTCGACCAGCCGCTGCCCATCCAGTATTGCGACTGGATTGGCTTGTGCGGCGACAAGCCCCCCGTGATCAATGCTCTGCCGGCCGCGATCGGAGGCGGCGACAACGGGGTCCTGCACGGTGACTTCGGCTTCTCGACCTTTGACGGGCGTCCCGTTGTCGACATCATCGCCCAGCGTGCGCTGCCCACGATCATCCTCATGACCACGGCGTTTCTGATCTGGATCACGATTGCGATCCTGGCCGGGGTGTACGCGGCCGTGAAGCGCTACAGCCTCTTCGACTCGGGCCTGACCATCTTCAACTACGTGGGCTACTCGCTGCCGACGTTCTGGCTGGGCTTGATGCTGATTACCCTGTTCGCCGTGCCACCGTTACGATGGTTCCCGGCCAGCGGCATGAACGACGCCTACACCACGCCGGGGTTCGGCACCGACGCGTATTGGGCCTTCTTCGGAGCGAACCCGCTGTTTGCCATCTTCGATCTCGGCCGCCATCTCGTTCTCCCGGTGATCACGCTGGTAATGGTGAGCATCGCGGGAGACTCGAGGTTCGTCCGGTCGAGCATGCTCGACTCCCTCAATCAGGACTATGTGAAGACGGCACGGGCCAAGGGAGTGCCGGAGCGCCGCGTGATTCTTCGCCACGCCCTGCGCAATGCGCTCCTGCCGGTCATCACGAACATCGGCCTGGAACTGCCTATCCTGTTCAGCGGCGCGATCGTGACCGAGACGATCTTCGCCTGGCCCGGCATGGGGAGGCAACTCATCGAATCGCTCGGCCACGCGGACTATCCGGTGCTAATGGGCGTCCTGTTGATCACGTCGACCTTCGTGGTCATGGCCAACCTGCTTGCCGACATCATGTACGCGGTGGTCGATCCCCGCGTCAAGTACGACTAAGGCGCGCGTGAACCCACTCTCTACCCCTGAGCCGTTGGACGTCGGCACGCCATCCGACTTCGAGGTCGCCCTGGTCTCACTCAACCAGTGGCAGTTGGCGTGGCGGCGCTTTCGCCGCCACAAGATGGCGCTATTCGGCTCGGGCCTCTTCCTCACGATGGTGGGGATCGCCGTCTTTGGGCCGTTCATCTTCCCCTACAACCCGATATTCGTGCCGACGCCGCTGCATTTCTGCCCGGGCAGCACGACTCAGCTCGCCTTCAACGGCTGCCCGCCGCTGACCGCCGGGCACGTGCTGGGCACGACCGGCAGCCTGCAGCTCGATCTGCTGACACTCGTGGTCAACGGTGGCCGGATCTCGCTGCTGATCGGAATCGGCGCATCGGTCTTCGCGGCCATCCTCGGCACGATCGTGGGCGGCCTGGCCGGCTACTTCGGTGGCTGGGTCGACACCATCGCAATGCGATGCGTGGACGTCCTGCTTAGCTTGCCGATCCTGATCGTCATCACCGTCTTCGCCAAGGCGTTCGGCCTCGGCGATTGGCGAATCATCATGGTCGTGTTCGCTGCGCTCAGCTGGCCCGGCCTGGCTCGTCTCGTCCGAAGCCTCTTCCTGACACTGCGGACCGAGGTCTTCGTAGATGCCGCACGCGCCGTGGGGGTGAGCGACCGCAGGATCATCTTCCGGCACATCCTGCCCAACGCCGTCAGCCCGATCATCGTCTCTACGACGCTTTCGATTGCCGCGATCATCGTCACCGAGGCATTCGTCGACTTCCTGGGCTACGGCGTCGACCCGGCCAAGACTCCTACATGGGGGAACATCCTGACCAACGCTCAGAGTTCGATCATCGTCGGCAACTGGTGGTGGGCCCTCTTCCCCGGTATGGCGATCGTGCTGACCGTACTCGGAATCAATTTCATGGGCGACGGCTTGCGCGACGCCCTCGATCCCAGGAGCCGCGAGTGACCAGCCACCAGCCGAATACCGGCGCAGCGACAACCGCATCGGCACCCAACGGGCCTCTCCTCGATGTCCGCGGCCTGCGAACCTACTTCCACGTCATGGACGGCACGGTCAAGGCCGTGGACGGGGTCGACTTCTCGATCCCACGCGGCGGAACCGTCGGCCTGGTAGGGGAGTCGGGTTGCGGCAAGAGCGTGACCGCCCACACGATCATGCGCTTGATCGACATTCCGCCCGGGGAGATCGTCGCCGGTGAAGTCATGTTCGACGGCCGCGACCTGCTCAAGCTGCCGATGGACAAGATGCGGCAGGTTCGCGGCAAGGAGATCGCCATGATCTTCCAGGAGCCGATGACGAGCCTCAATCCCGTCTTCACCATCGGCGACCAGATCTCCGAAGCGATCTTGCTGCACAGCGAAGCCACCAAGAAGGAAGCCTGGAACCTGGCGATCGAATCGCTCAAGGATGTAGGCGTTTCGGCTCCGGAGAGGCGTGTCAAGCAATACCCGCATGAGCTGTCCGGCGGCATGCGGCAGCGCGCGATGATTGCCATGGCGCTCTCCTGCCACCCGAAGCTGCTCATCGCCGACGAGCCGACCACCGCGCTCGACGTGACCATCCAGGCGCAGATCCTCGA
>CAZRUC010000280.1:0-3505 GCA_964603175.1 uncultured Anaerolineaceae bacterium | reverse complement strand
GTGTCCTGCCAGACGATGGCGTTGTAGACGGCCTTGCCGGTCTTGCGATCCCAGACGACCGCTGTCTCACGCTGATTGGTGATGCCGACGGCCGCGAGGTCGCTGGCCTTGATGCCCGCCTTCGCCAGGGCACCCCGAATTACCTCGACGCATCGCGTCCAGATCTCCGCGGGATCGTGCTCCACCCAACCGGGCTTCGGAAAGATCTGTTCGTGTTCCTTCTGATCGATCGCCACCACCCCACCCGAGTGGTCGAAGATCATAAACCGGGTGCTCGTAGTTCCCTGGTCGAGGGCGCCTACGTACTGAGCCAATTGAGTCACCTCTTTCACTGAACTAAGACCCGCCGTCGTGGTTCTAGGCCGTCCACTCGTCGGCTGCGGCCTTGACGAGCATGTACGAGGAGGTCGCACCGGGGTCCTGGTGGCCCGCGCTGCGTTCTCCCAGATAGCTCGCCCTGCCCTTCCGGGCAACGATCGGAATGGTGCCCTTCATCCCCGCCTCGGCGGCATCAGTTGCACTCTTGAGAGCCTCGGCCGGATTCTTTCCGGCAGCGAGGGCCAGCTTGAGTGCGTCACGGGCGGGCATGAGCGTGTCGAGCATCGTCTTGTCGCCGAGCTCGGCTTTTCCGAGCCTCTGGATGGCAGCGATGCCGAGGTCGAGTCCGGCCAGCCACTCGGTCAGAGTGACCGGGTCGTGGCCGGACATGGCGATGCCGAACTGGAGGAAGAGCGAGCCGTAGAGCGGCCCGCCGGCTCCGCCGACCGTTGAGATGAGCGTCGACCCGACGAGCTTGCAGGCTGCACCGGGATCGTCGCCTGAAAAGGCGTCGAGCTTTGGTATGGCGGCCTGGAATCCGCGGTCCATGTTGATGCCGTGGTCGGCGTCGCCGATGGCCGAGTCAAGCTCGGTCAGATAGACCTTGTTCGCGACGATCTGCCCGGCGAAGCGCCGGATCCAGCCTCGCACTTCCTCGAACGACAACCGACCCGTTTCGTCCATGGGCGTCACACACCCCAGCGAAGGCCCGGCGCGTGCACCGGTGCATCCCAGAAGCGCGTCATCTCGTCGTCGAGACGGAGCAGGCTAATTGAGCAGCCGGCCATATCCAGCGACGTGATGTAGCTGCCGACGAGGTTTCGAGCGATCGTGATCCCACGGCCCTTGAGGATCTTGGTGACCGCGTTGTACACGACGTACAGCTCGATCAGCGGCGTTCCGCCCATGCCGTTGACGAAGGCGAGCACCTTGTCTCCGGACTTGAACGGGAGATCCTCCAGGATCGGAACCATCAGCATCTCGACGATGTCGTCTGCCGAGGCGACCTTCAACCTGGTGCGGCCCGGCTCGCCGTGGATGCCGATGCCGATCTCCATCTCGTCGTCGGCTAGTTCGAACGTGGGCTTGCCGGCCGCCGGAACCGTGCAGCTGGTCAGAGCCATGCCCATGGAGCGGACGTTGTCCTGGACCTTCTGGCACAGCGCCGTGACTTTGTCGAGGTCGGCGCCGGCTTCCGCCGCACCGCCGACGATCTTCTCGGCCAGGACAGTGCCACCGACGCCGCGCCGGCCCGCCGTATATAGCGAGTCCTTCACGGCCACGTCGTCGGCGATGACAACGGCTTTCACGGGGATTCCCTCGGCCTCGGTCAGCTGCGCTGCAAGGTCGAAGTTCATGATGTCGCCGGTGTAGTTCTTGACGATGTGGAGGACGCCGGCGCCGCCGTTGACCGCCTTGGTCGCGGCCTCCATCTGATCGGGTACTGGCGAGGTGAAGACTGCGCCCGGGCAGGCGGCATCGAGCATTCCCAGGCCAACGAAACCGCCGTGCATCGGTTCATGGCCGGAACCGCCACCGGAGATGATGCCGACCTTGCCTTTCCTGGGCGGATCCTTGCGGACGATGACATTCGGCTCAATTATCCGAATGAGGTCCGCGTGAGCCGCTGCCATGCCGGCCAGCGCCTCGTCCACGACGCGATCCGGCGAGTTGATGAGCTTTTTCATGGCGATTCCTCGCTACGAAGCTGCGACCCGCGCACGCCGTTCCGCCGGCGCGAGTTCTCTCGAGCCGGCGGTCCGACGGAAACGGGACGACTAGACTGCGATCTTGAGGACGATGAAGTTCGTGAAGGCTGCGTAGTAGACGATCGCCGCGAGAGCTCCGCCGATGAGCGGGCCGACGACCGGCACCCACGCATAGCCCCAATCGGACTCACCCTTGCCGGGGATCGGCAAGACCGCATGCATGATGCGAGGGCCGAGGTCGCGGGCGGGATTGATCGCGTATCCGGTGGTGCCGCCGAGCGAAAGCCCGATGACCACGATGAGCAGCGCTACCGACAGCGCACCCAGCGACGCCGGGGCCAGGCTGTGGGGCTGGCCGAACGCGAAGATCACGAACACGAGCACGAACGTGCCGATGGCCTCCGAGACCACGTTGAGGGGGTAGTTACGGATTGCCGGGCCGGTGCAGAAGACGGCCAACTTGAGGCCCTGGTCTTCCGTTGCCTTGAAGTGGTCCCAGTAATGGATGGCCACGATCGTCGCTCCGATCATGGCTCCGATGAACTCACCGGCGATATACGGCGGGACCGTCGCCCACGTGATGCCGGTACTTCCTTGTTTCATCGCTTCCATTACCGCCAGACCGAGCGTCACGGCGGGGTTCAGGTGGGCGCCGCTGAGCGGTCCCGCTACGACCACGCCGCTGAACACCGCCAGACCCCACCCCATGGTAATGACGATCCAGCCGGAGTTCTGGGCCTTGGATTTCGCGAGCAGTACTGCCGCCACAACGCCGTCGCCCAAGACGATGAGCGTCGCGGTTCCGAAGACCTCGGCGAGGAACTTCTCGACCATTCTGTGATCTCCCTGGCTACTCGTCGGCGACACCGCCGACGGTGTTTATGTGTGGTTGGGCGTGTGCCTGATCGCTAAGCGAGGCATCTGGCTGCGCCTGCAGCGCACCAACACCGGATGCCTGCGCCCTTACCTCCTTTCGGGGACGGGCCTGCATAGAGGGCAGTCTCTTGCGGTAAAGACACCGCCGCTAGCAATCTAAGGCGAGCGAGCCGCGCGGAATCTCAAACCATTCTCAAAAACCAGGCCCGCCGACGGCCCGAATCCCAAAAGGTCGAGTCCGCTCGCGATTTCACAAGTGATTTGCCCGACTCGCCTTGCGATCTATGGATTCGAACCGAAACCGCCTAAGCCCGCGAATATGGCCCGGACCGCAGAGTGATATTTCCGTCCTACCTGTTGAACCCACCCGAGGGCCGGCGCATACTGCAACTCCAAAGCAACGATCCCGCAACAATCCAACTCGGATAGCGAGATGGTCGCGTGAACGAGCGGCTCCCAGATACGCCGCGTCGGGCCCGCGTTGTGGTTCTCGAGGACGAAGACGACCTCGAGGAACTCATAGAGTTGTGGCTCGCGCGTCATGGCCTAAGAACGGTTCCGATCGGAGGCGGAGGGGGGCGTCCGGCGCGACCGAACATCGG
>CAZRUC010000279.1:0-3505 GCA_964603175.1 uncultured Anaerolineaceae bacterium | reverse complement strand
TCGGCCACGTTCGCCGACGACGACCCCAACAAGCGCCCGACCGTCCAGGTCGGCGATCCCTTTGCGGAGAAGCTGCTGATCGAAGCCAGCCTCGAAATGATCGACCGCCGCCTGGTCGAAGGCATCCAGGACCTCGGGGCGGCCGGGATCACCTGCGCCAGCTCGGAGTCGGCCGACAAGGCGGGCACGGGCATCCTCATGGACCTCGACGCCATCCCCCGGCGCGAAACCGGCATGGAAGCCTGGGAAGTGATGATCTCCGAGTCCCAGGAAAGGATGCTGGCGACGTGCCGGCCGGAGAACTACCCGGCGGTCCGCGAAGTCTGCGAGCGCTGGGGCATCCCGATCGCCCTGATAGGGCGGGTCACCACCGACGGCGATATCGCCGTGATCGAGGGCGGCATCGGGGACGACGGCCTGCCGAACCCCGGCGCACGCGAAATCGCCCGCATCCCGGCAAAGGCGCTGACCAGCGAAGCGATCGTTCACGATCGCCTTGCCACGCCGCCCACGCGACGCCGTCAGGCGCCGGCGCCTGGCATCCCACTTACGGCTCAGGACGGCCTTCCGGAGCGTGGCATGGACCCGGCGGCTGTTCTGGCGGCCCTGCTCGGAAGCCCCAACCTCTCCAGCCGCCACTGGGTCTACAACCAGTACGACTCCTGCGTGCAGAGCAACACAGTCGAATGGCCCGGCCATGGCGCAGCGGTGCTGCGGGTCAAGGGCACGAAGAAGGCGCTCGTCGCCACGACAGACGGCAACCAGACGATCAGCGCCATCGATCCCTATCTGGGCGCGCAGATGTCCGTTGCCGAGGCGACTCGCAACGTCAGCATCACCGGCGCCCGGCCGCTCGGGATCACCAATTGCCTCAACTACGGCAACCCCGAACGCCCCGAGGCGTTCTGGCAGCTGAAGGAAGCGGTCCGCGGCCTGGGCGACGCATGCCGGAGGTTGGGCGTTCCGGTCACGGGCGGCAACGTATCCCTGTACAACGAGTACCCGGGAGGGGCCATCGCCCCCACGCCCGAGATCGGTGTCGTGGGTCTGCTCGACGACGTTTCATTGCTGGTCGGGCCTGTGTTCAAGAACCAGGGCGATTGCGTGGTGCTCGTCGGTCAGAGCGGGCCCGGGCTTGCCGGCTCGGCATACGCCGCTCTCGCCGGTCTGGCGTCCGAGGACGCGGCTCCAAGCCTGGATCTGGACCGCGAGGCCGCTCTGCAGACGTTCATCCGCGAGGCAATCGGCCGCGGCCTAGTCGTATCGGCGCAGGATGTTTCGGGCGGCGGTCTGGCCGTGGCAATCGCCGAATGCTGCATGTGGGGTGGGCTCGGCGCCGGTCTCCGGCTCGGAGTTTCGGGCGCGCCTGCGATCGAGCTCTTTGGCGAGAGCCCGAGCCGCCTGGTTCTCTCGTGCCAGCCCCGCCACGCACCTGCTCTGGAACTGTTGGCCCGGCAATTCGGACTGCCGGCCGCGACCATCGGCATCGTCGGCGGGGCTCGGCTCCGTATCGAGCTAGCCGGTCAGGGCGCCACCGGCGCGGCTGAAGAACGCGGCTCCCGCGTCGCCGACGCACTCGACGTGGCGATCTCCGATCTCCGCCACGCCTGGGACCACGGCCTGGCTCGGGCCCTCGGCGTCGAAACGGCTTCGTTGACCCAGAGACCGGCGAGTCACGCCGGATCGGCCCGCTGACATGTGCGGCATCTTCGGGGCGGTGATGCCCGGCACCGACGCGGCCGCCGTGACCGCGCTCGGCGTCTTCTCGCTCCAGCACCGCGGCCAGGAATCGGCCGGAATTGCCGTCAGCGACGGCGAGCAGCTGATGCTCTACAAGGACCTCGGCCTGATCGCACAGGTCCTCGACGAACGCCGCCTGCCGAGTCTGCGGGGCCATCTCGCGATCGCCCATTGCCGCTATTCGACGACCGGTTCGACGATCTGGGAGAACGCCCAGCCCACGTTCCGCCTCGGTCATGGCCGATCGATCGCGATCGGTCATAACGGCAACCTGGTGAATACCAGGGAACTCCTCTCGCACCTCGAAGGCGGCAAGACGCGTTTGGCCGCCACCACCGACACCGAGCTTCTGACGGCGCTCCTGGCCGACGACCCGAGCAGCGACACGGTCGAAGCCCTGATCCGAGTACTGCCCACGGTGCGGGGCGCCTACTCGCTGGCCATCCTCGACGAAAAGCGCGTCATCGGCGTCCGTGATCCCTTCGGCTTCCGGCCGCTGGTGCTGGGCCGACTCGAGCCCGATGTCGACGACCCCGAAGGCGAGCATTCGGGCGGCTGGTTCATCAGCTCCGAATCGGCGGCCATCGAAGTCGCGGGCGGCACAGTCGTTCGCGACATCGAGCCGGGCGAGATCGTGGTCCTCGAGCAGGGCAAGCAGCCGGTCTCGGTGCGCTTCGCCGAAGGCCACGAGCAGCTCTGCGTGTTCGAGTTGATCTACTTTGGCCGGCCCGATTCCTACATGCTCGGCCGCAACCTGTACGAGTCGCGGCGCCGTATGGGCGTGGCGCTCGCGGCGGAGGCGCCGGTCGAGGCAGACATCGTGATGCCGGTGCCCGATACGGGCGCCCCCGCGGCAGCCGGGTTCGCCGAAGGCTCCGGCCTGCCGTACCGGGAGGGCATGGTCCGCAATCGCTACAGCGGCCGAACCTTCATCCAGCCCTCGCAGGCGATGCGCTCTCGCGGCGTGACCGTCAAGCTCAGCCCGCTGCGCGAGGTCGTGGCCGGCAAGCGGCTGATCGTCGTTGACGACTCGATCGTGCGTGGCACCACCACGCGCCAGATAGTGGCGCTGCTCCGGAAAGCCGGCGCCACCGAGGTCCACCTCCGCATCAGCTCGCCGCCCATCCACCACCCTTGTTTCTACGGCATCGACACGCAAATCGAGACGGAGCTGATCGCGTCGACTCACTCGGTCGAGGAGATCCGCGAGTTCGTCGGCGCGGACTCGCTCACCTTCCTCTCCATCGGCGGCGTGCTCCAGGCCCTCGATCTTCCCTACGACCGTTTCTGCTTTGCCTGCTTCGACGGGCGCTACCCGGTGCCGGTGCCCTACGACACGGCGCGCCACAAGTTCGTGCTCGAGGATGCGGACGGCGAGCCCGTTTCGCAGGGAGAGGCGAGGGGACTGGCTGCCGCGCATCAAGATGAGTGACGTGAAGGATGCCAAGCAAGGCGGCGCCGCCGGCGCCTTGAGGGGCGCCAAGTCCGGAGGCGCCTGGGGCGCGTACCGTGATTCGGGCGTGGATATCGATGCCGGCGAGCGCGCCGTCGAGTTGATGCGCTCGGCAGTGGAGGCGACGCGGCGTCCCGAAGTGGTCGGCGGGCTTGGCGGGTTCGCTTCGGTGATGGCCCTGCCGGCCGGAATGCGCGAGCCGCTGCTGGTCAGCTCCACGGACGGCGTCGGGACCAAGACAGCGGTAGCGATGGCGCTCGGCCGATACGACACGATCGGCCGCGACCTGGTGGCGATGTGCGCCGACGACCT
>CAZRUC010000278.1:0-3510 GCA_964603175.1 uncultured Anaerolineaceae bacterium | reverse complement strand
GGATTCGCTACGCCGGTGCGACTACCGGGAGACCCAGGTCTCGGGCAGCGGAGGCCAGGCGATGGTCGTAGCAAACGAAGGCGGTCAACTCGTCGCCGAGTTCCAGAGCCGTGGCGAGGTGGATCGCATCGAGTGGGCGCAGGCTCGCCGGACTGATCGCGGCCGCACGGGCTGCAATACGAGCACCGAAGGCGAGAGTGTTCAGCCTGTCGATCGCAGCCGCCAGGGCAAGCGTCGCTTCGGGTGCCACCCGAGCGACGGCGCGCGGGACTTCGACCGTGGCCAGGATGCTCGACGCGAGCGGTCCGGCGGAGTCCAGATATCGCCGCAGCGCGTCGGTCTCCGCTTCTCGAACGACCAGCTTGACCAGCGCCGACGAGTCGATATAGGCCGGGCTCACCGGTCCTCATCCTCGCGCATTTGCTGGAGTGCCTCCGAAACACTGAGGGCGCCGAGTGGCAACTCAACGGGGTCTGGAAGGGCACTGGTGGGACGGCGGGCGGGCGTCGCACGACCCTCGGCGATCAGCCGGTCCAGGATGGTCATCTCCGGAGCAGGCGCCGGGGCCAGTCGCGCGACCAGACGGCCGTGCTCCGTTACGTCGAGTGTCTCTCCCTTCTCAACGCGCCGCAGGTACACCGACAGGTTCTGCCTGAGCTCGCGCACGCCCACGCGCGGGTTCGATCCGCCTTCGCTCATGCTGCTGCTCCGGTGTTCATTTAGCACATGGTCGCACACACGCAATGGAGAGCAGCAGAGCCCTCTCAGTCGGCGGCCGGGCCCCGTTCCTTCATCATCAGGTACTCGGTCACGCCCTCACGGTAGAGACCCGGAATTGCCCCCACCTGCCGCCATCCCAGACGCTCGTACAGGCGCCGGGCGTCCGGGTTGAAGTCCGCGACCACCAGGAACGCCTTGGCGCTGTCCGCGAAGACTCCCTCCTCGAAGAACTGAAGCAGCTTCTTACCTACTCCCTCGCCGCGATGCTCTGCCTTGACGGCTATCACATGCAGGTACGGAAAACTGTGGAACGCGCCGCCGAAGACGAACCAGATGAAGCCCACGCACTCCCCCGCTTCATCCACAGCGACGAAGACCTCGTCTCGTGACATCCCTTCCGTGATGGACGCGAGGGCGTTCTCTTCCGAAGGGAAGTAGACGCGCCCGAGCTCCGAGTTGTCCAGGGCAGCGACGCAATCCGGCACGTGGCTCGCGTCCGCTCTCGAGATCGTGATGTTCAACGCTCTACCTCACCCTCTTGCCCGCCAGAGCGGGATCTCCTGCTCACCTCGAGGCGAGAGCCCGTATACGCCGACCGAAACCCTGTCGAACCAGCCGTAGGCGTTGTCGTACAGCATGACTCTGGCCTTCGGCTCTCCAAGATTCGCGGCCACCATCGACGCCTTCGTGGGGCCGTTGTCCTGCAGGAACCGCCCGATTGCCAGAGCTCGCTGGCGGTAGGCGGTCATGACGCCCCGGCGCGTCTCGGATCCGCCGAGGTTCGGGTCGCCTACGCGTCTCACGAACTCGCCGAGCAGGCGCTCCTGCCGATGCTTCGACGGCCGCGGGCGATACTCGCCGGGATCCAGAAGCACTTCGACACTCCCCGTCTCCGGGTCGGGATCGACCGACAGCAGACCCAGGCCGAGGATCCGGAGCAGCTTGACTATCGGCGTCCGCCGCTTGTTCAGAGCGCCGCAGCGCACGGGGACGCCGATGTACACCTTCGAAGTCAGGGCGAGCCTGTCTACGGCCTGCATGATTACGCCGAGGTTGAGGGAGAGCTTGAGTTCTACGACGACCGGCTCCTCGTCACCGCGGATCGCCAGAACGTCGCACTCGCGGATTTCCCCCTTCACCTCGTAGTGCTGAGATTCGAGGAAGCTCTTTACCGGAAGATAGAGATCCGCTTCTCTCATTCAATCCCTGCTGGCCGGACCGCCGCGCCACCGATTTCGGCACCCCTGGCCAAGGATAAGTCGGGCGTAAGCGTCCGCGCGTAGCATCCCGACCAACGCCGAAACCAAACTGCGTGTGCGCACGTGGTGCGTGCGCTTGGAGAGCTATGGCGACAGTCGAACAGGCCCGGACAGGCAATCGAACTAGCGATCGCCTCGACATTCGCATCAGCCACGAACAGCGTCGCATCCTGGACGAGGCCGCGGCGGCAAGCGGTGTCAGCGTCAGCGCTTTCGTCTTGAGCCACGCCACCGGTGCAGCACGCGACTTGCTGGCCGATCTCACCAGTCTCGTTCTGCCCGAGGAGCGCTGGAACAAGTTCGTCGCAATGCTCGATCGCGATCCATCCACTCGCGCGTAGTGGCGCGCAGAGGCCCGCCTGGTAACGCCTACCTCGATATCTTGGCGGAGTTCTCTTCGACTCTGAATTCGACGATCCGGCGGATCAGGTCCGTCGGTAGCGGCCGACCGAGGGGAAACTGCACCGAGCCTCTCCCCTGTTTGTACGGCTTGAGTTCTTCGTCGAAGGCCGCCATCCCCGTCGGGATCGGATAGAAGCCGATGTGCTTCGCGTAACCCGCGAAATGCACCAGGTGCCTGCCGTTCAGGTCGAACGTGGGTATCGCGTAGCTGATCGTCTCCGTGGCGTCCGGCGCCGCGGCCCTGATGAGCGCTCGCATTTCCTCGAGCACCTTCCGAGTCTCGGGTGGGAATTCCGCGATGTACTCGTGGATGGAGCCGGCAGTCGACCTGATCGCCATCTCGCGCACCTGGCTGTGAGTTTTGCCCCAGTATCCGCCAGCCGCCGCGCGCCGGGCATCAGCGTGCCACCACGCGCTTCCGGGGATCGACGAGGGCGCCTTTAGTCCATCCCCGCCAGGCGTCGCTTGAGTTCGGCCGTGTCGATATGAAGCGGCTCGACCCTGCCGACAGTCGGTTCCGGCTGGGCCCCGCCATGGCGCGTGCTTGCTGCCTTCACGAAGCGATCGAATACGGCCAGTGCGTCCAGCGGTCCCGGGCCGCCTTCGGGGTGGTATTGCACCGTCTCGATCGGCTTCGTTCGGTGGCGCAGCCCCTCGACCGAGCCGTCGTTGAGGTCGATCTGGCTCACCACGAAGCCGCTCTCTTCCGGCAACGTCTCGCCGATGACCGTCACCTCGTGGTTTTGCGCCGTGACCTGAACCAAACCTGTCTCGAGGTCCTGGACCGGATGGTTCGCGGCGTGGTGGCCGAAGGGCAGGCGGCGCGTCGTTGCCCCGGCGGCCCGGCCGACGATCTGGTGGCCCAGGCAGATGCCCAGGAGCGGTCGCCCGTCGGCGATCACCCGGCGCGCAAGGGCGACCGGGCCGTCGAGCCGAGCCGGGTCTCCCGGACCGGGCGAGAAGACGACGCCGTCGATATCCGGGGCCAGCACGTCCTCGGCGGTGGCGGTGTGCGGCAAGACCCTCACTCGAGCCCCGCGCCGGCGGAGACTGCGCACGATATTCGTCTTGAGCCCGAAGTCCAGGATCGCGACCAGTGGTCCGCTCTCGGACGCGTCGCCTTCGTCTC
>CAZRUC010000277.1:0-3515 GCA_964603175.1 uncultured Anaerolineaceae bacterium | reverse complement strand
GAGCGCCACGGCCACCCCAACTTCCACGGCCACGGCCACGGCCACGGCCACGGCCACGGCCACGGCCAATCCGACGGGATCGTCGGCTGCGTCGGCGACCGCGTCTGAGAGTCCAAGCCCCAGTCCAACCCCCAGTCCAAGCCCCACGGTGGCACCGTCCCCGGCAGTTCCGGTGACCGTGCCGACGGCGATCCTCAACGGCTACAAGGTGGTCGGGCGCGATCCTGAGTTCTCCGCCGATGGTCTTTGGGTTGCCTTCTCCGCCGCTCCGACGAACCTCACCAACGGGCCGGATCTGTTCGTCTGGAAGGTCGGACAGGGGCGCGCTCAAGCGGTCACCACCGCCCATGCCGATCTCTTCTCCGGCTGGTTCGGCACCCAGATCCTCGTGAGCGAGCTTTCCTCAGGTCCGAGCTTGCCGGCCGTCGGAGCCAGCTCTTCCGATTCCGCGACGCCTGCATCCAGCGACAGCGGGAGCCCCTCCGCTTCGAGCACGGCCGCCACCAGCGTTCCCACTCTCACCGCGCCGAGCGGTCCCGCGACGACCTCGTACCTGTTCGATCCGGCCACCCAAGACGCGCAGCGCATCGATCGATCGATGTTGCTTCCGGTGGCGGACCCGACGCGAACCTTCCTGATCTACTGGTCCGGGACGATCGAGGTCGACGCCGCCTCCGGGCAGCTCAAGGCCGGGAAAGGCAATCTGTATCTGGACACCTGGGCCAATCTGAAGCTCGAGCCCGTATCGCTCGATGGCATCGTGCCCGTCCCAACCGCGAGCGCGACGTCGGCCAGCCAGGAGCCGAGCGCGAGCCCCAGCGCGAGCCCCAGCCCCAGCCCCAGCCCCAGCCCCGAAGCAACCGCGTCCCCCGAGACAAGTGCGAGCCCCACGCCGACTCCCGAGCCAAGCGCGTCGCCGGTGTTGCCGGAGCTACTCCAAGTGGCCGCGAGCAACAGCGTCGAGAGCTGGGTTGTGGACTGGGATGCGACCGGCGACCACGTCGCGGTCTGGGTAGCCGACTCGGCCAGCCGTAGCGTTGGCGTGGTCAATCTGTTCGCCATCGACCGCGGGTCTGGGCGCATTGCCACCGATGGTCCGTTGTTCCACGCTCGCGGCCTGCCGAGTATCCAGTTCGACAATGGGCGCCTGGTGTACACGACGCCGGCCGAGGGCAGCGACGGCAAGACATTCCTGGTGCAGATACCCCCGACGCCTTCATCTGCGAGCCCATCGCCAACCGCAAGTGAGACGCCCTCTGCCACGGACGGCCCCGGCAGCTAAGGGACGGGCGATCGGGAGCACGGCGCTGTATCCTTCGCACTACCTTTAACGACCGGCACCGCGAGGCCGGGAAGGAGGAGTGCGCCTGTGCCAGGCAGCGACATCCGATGACCGACCGGCAGATCATGACCGACGACGAGATCCGGCGAGCCATCGTCCGGATCTCTCACGAGATCGTCGAAAAGCAGGCCGGGACAAAAGGTTTGGCGCTGGTGGGGATCCAGCGGCGGGGCGTACCTCTCGCGCGGCGGATCGCCGACGCGATCGAGGCACACGAGGGGGTCCGCGTTCCCGTTGGCGCGCTCGACATCACTTTCTACCGCGACGATCTCTCGCTCGTAGCGCAGCAGCCGATCGTCAAAGGCACGGACCTTCCGTTCGATCTGAATGGGACCACCATCGTCCTGGTCGACGACGTGCTTTACACAGGACGCACCGTGCGCTGCGCCATGGACGCGCTGATCGACTTTGGTAGGCCGCGCGCCATCAGGCTGGCGGTGCTGATCGATCGGGGGCATCGCGAGTTGCCAATTCGCGCCGACCACGTGGGCAAGAACGTGCCCACGTCGCGCGAGGAGATCGTCAAGGTCCACGTCGCCGAGACCGATGGTCGCGACGAAGTCAGCATCGCGCGACAGGTGCGTGCCGAGGAGCCCGCCCCCGCGGGAAACCAGTGACCACCCCGACCGAAGCCGTCGCGGCCGCCGTCGTCCAGACGGGCGCCGCTCCTTCCGTGGCCTGGCATCACCGCCACCTCCTCGATCTCGACGTTGTGAGCTGGCCGGAGATCGAGCTGATCATGCGCACGACGGACGAAATGAAGGGCATCCTCGCCCGGCCCATCCGCAAGGTTCCCGCGCTCAACGGCCGTCGCGTGACCACACTGTTCTATGAGGCTTCCACGCGTACGCGAGTCTCGTTCGAGACGGCCGCCCGGAACC
Organism: uncultured Anaerolineaceae bacterium; assembly: GCA_964603175.1. Classification (GTDB taxonomy): domain Bacteria; phylum Chloroflexota; class Limnocylindria; order Limnocylindrales; family CSP1-4; genus Fen-1039. Next base: position 1,292 of record CAZRUC010000277.1, on the reverse strand, counting down.
TCTCGGCGGACGTGGTCAGCGTTTCGACGGCCACGTCGTCGGTGACCAAGGGCGAGTCGCTGGTTGACACGATCAGAACGCTCGAAGCTCTGGGCGCGGAGATCCTGGTCATGCGCCATTCGGTATCGGGCGCGCCGTATCTGGCGGCGGAAGTCTTCGGCGGCCACGTCCTCAACGGCGGGGACGGCTGGCATGCCCACCCCACGCAGGCACTGCTCGACCTGTACACGATGCGCCAGCATCTCCCCGGCGGCGATCTGCACGGTCGGAAGGTCGCGATCGTCGGCGACATCCTCCACTCCCGAGTGGCACGTTCCAACATCTGGTCTCTGACCGCGGCAGGGGCCGACCTGTGGCTGTGCGGCCCCGCCACGCTTCTGCGAGGGATGGATCGCTGGGCGGCGGCCTGGGGCGATGGCGCGATCCCGGGCCACGGCCGGTTCCATGTGACCAGCGACGTGAATGAGGCCTTGCGAGACGCGGACGTAGTGATGGCTTTGCGCATCCAACGCGAGCGCATGCAGGGCGGCCTGCTCCCTTCGCTGCGCGAATACGCGGCGCGTTTCGGGGTGAACGCCGAGCGCGTCGCCCTCGCCCGCCCCGACGCGATCGTGATGCATCCCGGGCCCATGAACGAAGGCGTGGAGATCGCACCCGACGTGGCGACGAGCGGCCGGGCCGTGATCACCGAGCAGGTAAGCAACGGCGTGGCGGTTCGGATGGCGCTGCTCTATCTGCTCGCCGGATCGCACGACGCCACCCATCCGGGCGAGGCGCCGCGATGAGCGCGCGCTCGGCTCCCGGCCGGGGCCCAAAGATTGGCGAGAAGGTCGAACGGTTCGAGCTCGAGAAGGCCTGGCTCGTCGATCCCGTCTCCGGCCGTGAAGGTCCCGGCGAGATCGTGGTCATCGATGGCATTCTCGAATCCGTAGTGTGGCTCGAGGGTGAGGAGGCTGCGGGCGTGACCGACGCGGGCGTCGTAGTCGCCCCGGGCTTCTTCGACCTGCACGCGCATTTCCGCGAGCCCGGCTTCGAGGATGCCGAAACCGTGGCTACCGGCGCATCGGCCGCGGCCCACGGCGGCTTCACGGCCGTGGCACTCATGCCGAACACGGACCCCGCTCTCGACGAACCGGGCGTGCTCGAACGCATTCGATCGGCCGCCCGCGCGAGCGGCTCGCCGGTGGACGTGTTCGCATACGGCGCCGTCTCGGCCGGCCGGGCGGGGGAACAGCTGTCCGCCATGGGCGAGCTGGCCGACGCCGGCGTGATCGGCTACTCGGACGATGGCG
>CAZRUC010000276.1:0-3533 GCA_964603175.1 uncultured Anaerolineaceae bacterium | reverse complement strand
GGGACGGAGGTCTTGCCCGGCGACTGGCTGCTACCAGGGTGCGTCGGGGCCACCAGCTTGAGATCTATGCGGAAGTCGTAGGTGGGGACGGTGGATGCCCACCACGGCGACAGCGATACGGTCGCGTCGCCGAATTGGAGCAGGTAGGCCCGTGCCTGGGCGACGGACTTGCCCTCTATGTTGGCCTTCAGCACGTCCACGCTGACCGTGGCCGCCTCCGTGGCATTGGCCGTAACAGGGATCGATACCACCGCGCCGTCGGTTGTTGGTGGGCCCATGGTAGTTGTCAGCGAGCCGTCAACCAGGACATATCCGGGCAGGACTTTGCCCGTGATCCGGCTCTCGGCCAGGCTGCGAACGTTGCTCGTGTCGGACTCAGTTGCTGTGCCGGTCGCCGCCGCCGCCAGCTGAAAGGAGTCGACCTGCTGATTGAGGAGGGTCGTGGGGTCGGGGGTAAACGTGATCGTGCCGAGCCTGCCCGTAGCGGCGAAGAGCTGGACTCCGTCCGGCAGCGTGCCCGGATTCGCGAGGGCGTCCGTCCAGCTCGTCCCGATCGACTTGGTCAGGCTGGCCGTTGCCTTGTCCAGGTCGGACTGCTGGACGACGAGCGTGACTGTGTGAGTGCCGCCGGTGGTGGCGGCATGGTTGCTGGCGCTGACGCCCGCGGCCACCAGATCGGCAGGGATTCGGACAATGGTGTTGACGCCTACGTTGCCGGACGTTCCCTTTGCGTTCGCCTGGACCCCCACAGTCACCACTCCACGAGTGATCGTGCTGCCTGAGACCGTGGCCTTCGGGATGCTAGCCCCGACCGTGGTGTTGAAGGCAGTCCCGGTGGCCGTCGTTATGGTCGTTCCCGCCGGCAGAGGAACGGAGCTGACTGTGTTGATGCTCGAGAACGTCACCGTCCCGGTTGCGGCCGTCTCGACGACTTTCTGGCCGGTGGCGCTGAAGCTGCCGTTCTGGTTTACGTCGAAGGATTTCGTGATGCCCGGGACTGTCAGCGTGGAATTGTTGACCGCCAGGGCGGCCGGGTCGATCTTGACGGTAAGTGTCAACGGTCCGAGAGGCTTCTCATGCACGGTGAGAACTACCGTCGCGCTCGGCCATAACTGATAAGCGGCAAACGCGCCCACGACGACGATGATCGCCACCAGGCCGATCAGCAGAAGGCTGGCTACGCCGAGCCTGCGCCGGTGCCTGGAATTGGCCGCGGCTGCGTCCGCAGAACCCGAGGCCGAACCGCTCGTTGCGCCTCCCCTGATCGGACCGCCGCCGCGAATCGAACCGCGTGCGGACGGTGCGATGGTCGCTCCCAGCTCGCCGAGCGCCTCCGAGACCTCTGGGGCCACGGCCGAGCCACCGCCCTTCGATCTGCCTGCCTCGGCCGCCTCGTATTCCCGAACATTGGCGAAGACCGGCAGACCGGCCGATTGGGCCAGCGACCGCACCGATGCGTCCGGAGCCACGATGGAGAGCCGTTTGTTGCGCTGCTTCGCCTCGCGCTCGAGCAGCTTGAAGTTGATGCGGGACGTCGCGACGCGTGATCCGGTCGGCATGACAAGCGCGACGTGTGCATCCGCCGACCCACGGATCCGAGCCGCAGCCGAGGTGATTTCGTCGTCTACGTCGAGGTAGTAGATGGCCATCGGCTACATCTTCATCGCTCGGAGGACGCGGCGCAAAGCGACGTCCAGGGGATCTTCGCTCGTCTGCAACTCGATGGCCTGATAGGCGAGACCAAGCGGCGTCACGTCCTGCTCGTCCACGAGCAGACCCGTGCCGTCGTTGATGCGCTCCACCTGCGCCGGCGCCATGGAGACCACCTCCGGAGGCCTGCTGAAAGGCAGCCGCTTCCAGAACTTCTCGCTGCGCAGAATGGTATTGATCTCGGGCAGCCGCGAACCGCCTCCGCAGACGTAGACGCGTCCCGGCAGCAGGTCGCCTGAGGCCAGCTCTTCCATCACCAGCTCGACCCCGGCCGACCAGATGGCGACGTCGTCCGAGATCACGCGAGCGACCTCCGCCTTCTGCGGAACGGCCAGCCCGCGCGCGTAGTCCACCTTCAGTTCCTCGGCCCGCGGGAAAGGCAGGTCCAGGCGGTCTGCGATCGACTTGGTGAAGGCCCGCCCGCCCAGGGCAAACATCCGAGTGCCTTCGATGCCGCCATGCCGCACCAGGGCGACGTCGGTCGTGCCGCCGCCAACGTCGATGAAGAGGGCGCCGGCCTGCTGGACTTGCTCGCTGGCGAGCACCCGGGCGACGGCGTACGGCTCAGCCACGATCTCGAGAAGCTCCAGGTCGAGCTGTTCGGCCACGCTCTGGAGCGCCCCCAGGTGAACTAGCGGAGCAAACGCGTTGAAGATGCTGATCTTGACGTGCCGGCCCTGGAAGCCGACGGGATTCGTGACCGGATAGCCGTCGATGAGAGCGCCCGTTACGGCCGCGTGAACGAGCCGGACGTCCACCTGGGTGAGGCCGGTCTCCCAGGTGATAGCACGCTCGGCTTCACGGAGAGCTTCGCGCTGGACGCCGTTGATCAGCTTCTGAAGCTCTACCTCGGTGATCGGAACGTCGGGCCGCTTGCGCTCCTGCGAATGGGTCGTGGTGAAGCCCTTGACCAACTCACCCGCGATGCCGATGACGCACTGCGTGGGGCGGAAGCCGGCCATCTCCTCGGCTTCTTGCAGGGCCATGGAGCAATTGGCCACGACCGCCCCGATGTCGGTGACGGTGCCGGACTGCATGTGAGCCAGGCCCTGACGCTTACGGCCCACGCCGCGGACGGTTCCACAACCGCTCTCGTCGATCTCGAATACGAGCGCCTTGGCGAACTCGGTGCCGATATCGAGGGCGGTGCAGGCGGCGAGCGCCGATTCCTCCTCGCGGCCCCAGATCTTGCGCCAGAACGCCACTGCAGCCGCTCCCCTGCTTCGATTAGTCCCCGACCGACCTTAGTGTATCCGCGATCGCGGCGAGAGCCGCGCCTATCGCCTCCCGTTTCGTACCCATGCCCTGGGCCATCTCCGGCCGGCCGCCGCCCCGTCCCTCCATGAGCTTCATCGCGACTTTGACGAGTTCGCCGGCCGAAATCCCGCGCGGGAGCAGGTCCTGACTGACGGTCACGAAGATCTGGGGGGCCTCGGCGTCGAAGGCGAGCGCAATCACGCCCGAGCCAAAGACGGCGCGGATCTCCTTGACGAAGCTCTTCCATTGCTCCGGCGACTCGAAAGCGGCCGAGTGGGCGACGAGTTTGACCCCGGGCGCGACTTCTTCGGCCCGCGCGACGAGGTCGGCCGCCCTGGGCATGCTGTTTGCGCCGGCCCGAAGCCGCTTGCGCGTCTCGCGGAGCTCGTCCTGAAGAGCAGCCACGCGATCCGGGACGGCTTCCACGGAAGTCGCTCCGACAGATTCCGCGACCTTGTCGAGCATCGCGAGGCGTTCGCGCAGCATCGCGTCCGCCCCGTCACCGGTGACTGCCTCTATGCGGCGCGTGCCCGCCCCGATGCTCCGCTCGCCGGTGATGAGGAAGC
>CAZRUC010000275.1:0-3536 GCA_964603175.1 uncultured Anaerolineaceae bacterium | reverse complement strand
ATGGACCCCGACGAGGCGGCCGACCTGGTGGCCGACCTCTCGGACGAGAGCCGCGAGGAGATCCTCGGCCTCATGGAGAAGGACGAGGCCGACGAAGTCCAGGAACTGATGACATACGACGAGGAAACGGCGGGCGGCATCATGACCACCGAGTTCGTGGCCGTACCGGCGACGCTGACGGCGGGCGAAACGATCGACAGGTTGCGCGACCTCGAGCCCGACGCCGAGACGATCTACTACGTCTACGTGACCGATCCCGAGGAGCGCCTGGTTGGCGTTTTGTCGCTGCGAGACTTGATCGTCTCCAAGCCCGAGAAGGTCATCTCGACGTTCATGTTCGACGAGCCCGTCGCCGTCAGCACCGACGCCAGTCAGGAGGAAGTCACCGAGGTCGTAGCCCGCTACAACCTCCTGGCCGTTCCCGTCGTCGATTCCGAAGGGCGTCTCGAAGGCATCGTCACCGTAGACGACGCCATGGACACGCTTCTTCCCCAACCCTCCAAGCGCCGACTGCCGCGACTGTTCAACCGCGACGCCGGAGCTTCGGAGCGGTGAAGCCGACCTTCGCGATTACTCCGCGAGCCGCGACGCGCATCCGGTTCGCCGCGATCCTGGGCGTCCTGGGCCCCGGCCTCGTCAGTGGCTTCGCCGACAACGACGCCGGCGGTATCACCACCTACTCCGTGGCCGGAGCGCGGTTCGGGTACGACCTGCTGTGGGTCCTGCTGGCCAGCCAGATAGTGCTGTTCTTCACGCAGGAAGTCGGCGCGCGGCTCGGCCTCGCAACGGGCCAGGGCCTGGCCGGCATCGTCCGGGAACGCTACGGCGTGCGCTGGGCCGCTTTCATGATCAGCACGATGCTGGTGGCCAACCTGGGCTCGATCGTGGCCGAATTCGCCGGCTGCGGTGCAGCGCTGCAGCTGTTCGGCGTTCCGACATGGATCAGCGCCCTCTTGGCGGCCACCGTGGTCGTCGTCTTGCTGACGCGCGGCTCATACCGCCGAGTCCAGTATCTCTTCGTCGCCGTGGGGATCGGCGTTTCCGTCGCCTACCTGGTGTCGGCGCTGCTCGCGCATCCGAATTGGGGACTCGCCGCCTCCTCGCTGGTGGTGCCGAGGCTCGCTTCCTCGCCCGCTTACTGGCTTGCGGTGGTCGCCACGGTCGGGACCACGATCACGCCCTGGGGCCAGGCCTTCATCCAGTCCTATGTTGCGGATAAGCGGCTCGGACCCGAGGATCTGGTGGGCGAACGGCTGGACGTGGGACTGGGCGCCTTCCTCACGAACTTGATCGCGTTCTTCATCGTGGTCGCTTCGGCGGCAGCCGTCTTTTCGCTTCACGTCAAATTCGATCCCAACTCGCCCGATGCTGTCAGGAACATCGCCGAGGCACTCAGGCCGCTGGCCGGCGACGGCGCCACCTACCTGTTCGCGATCGGCCTGCTGGCCGCATCGTTCCTCGGGTTGGGGGTGGTGCCGCTCACCAGTGCCTACGCCGCATGCGAGGCGTTCGGCTGGGAAACGGGCGTCGACTGGCGGCTGCGTGAGGCCCCGGCGTTCTACGGCCTGATGATCTTTTTCGTGGCCTTCGCCGCCCTCTTCGTCCTCATCCCCGGGCTGCCCCTCATCCAGGTCATGTTCTTCGCACAGGTCGGCAACGCCCTGCTGCTCCCGTTCGTGCTCGTCTTCGTCATGCGGCTGTCGGCTCAGAAGGAGCTGATGGGAGACCTGGTGAGCGGCCGCTTTCTCCTGACGGTGGGCTGGGCGGGGACGGTGCTGCTGGTGTTGTTGTCGATCGTCCTGGTTGTGACCGCGGTCACGGGCGCGTAGGGGCACTCTCGGCAATCGCATCGTCGAGCACGGCAGCAAGACGCCTGGTCAGGTTGACTCGATCGTAGCGCCCGTCCGGGTCGGCGCGCCCGGTCGGTCGCGGCGTGGCGAGCAACTCCTCGAGACCCCGCGCCACTCCCTCGGGTGTCGGATCGGCGACGATGCCCCAATCCAACTCTCGGAGAAGCGCCCGCGCATCGCCTTCGGGCACCACGGCCAGGACGGGGAGATCCAGCCCGACGTACTCCGTGAGCTTGCCGCCCTGGATCTGGCTTCTGTCGGGCCCGTCCCCGATCACCGTCAGCAGCGCATCCGCCGCGGCCATTCGCGCGACCGCTTCCGTGTGAGGCAGGAAGCCGGCGAAGCTCAACATCGAGCCGAGCCGGTCGGGGGTCGCATACCGGGCCGCCACGGCCTGGTTGTGCAGCGTCTGCCAGCCGATGAAGTCGACCGCCAGCCGATCGCGAACCAGAGGCCGCCGCGCCACAAGCAGCTCGAGGCCGTCCAGAAAGACCTCCAACTCCTGTTCGCCGTGGACGCTGCCGCCGTACACGAGATGGAACCGGCCATCGCCCGCGGACCTGGGAAGGCTCACCAGTGCCGGCAGGTCGCCGCGGTCGTAGCCATTGGGGATGACGACCATCCGATCCGCGGCCCACGGGTAGCGGGTCGCGTAGGCTTCGGCTACGCCGGGCGTCGGGAAGACGAGGCGGTCGGCGAGATGGACGATCCGCCGCTCGATCCGCCGCCGAAGATCGGCGTGCAGGCGCCCCGGTTCGACGGCAAAGGTGTGCCCGATCCAGGGATCGCGGAAGTCGGCCACCCAGGGGACGCCCGCCTTCGACGCGATCAGGGCCGCGGCCAGGTGGCATGAAATGGGAGCCGAGCTCGAGTAGACGGCGTCGATCGGCGTGTCGCTGTGGATCGCCAGCCCACTCCGGACCGCGAACGGTACCCAGAGAACCTGCTCGTCCGGAAAGAATGTGGCACGGACGGCGGCGACCCAGAGGGCCGACAGCCGGCTCGACCACGGATTTGGGCGCGCCGGCGGCGTACCGCCAGGTGCCGGAGCTGCTGTGGCTTCCGCCCGGTCCGCGCGGCTCCCGCTGAGGCCGATCCCGCGTCGGACCAGCCGACCCAGGCCTCGACGGAGCCGCGTCGGCTCTGGTGAGAAGGCTCGCTCCACCTGCAGGCCGGTAGGGAGGCTTCGCTCGGAATCTTCGTCGCGAATCGCTGCGCCCGGATTGCGGGCGGTCAGGACTATGGGCTCCCAACCCGAGTCCGGCAGGTACTTCACGAACTTGAGAGTCCGCAGGATGCCTACGCCGCCGACCGGAGGAAACGAATGGGCGACGACCAGGACGCGGCCCGGCATCAGCGCTTGGCTCCCGCGCCGGTCGAGAGAACCGACGCATACGTCGCCTGGAGTTGGGTGCCCACCGCCGGAAGCCCAAACCGAGCGACGGCTCGGGCTGAGATGCCAGCACGGTCGAACGCGGCCGGGTTCGAGAGCACGCTGTCGAGAGCGGCCGCAAGGGCTGTGGGGTCGTCCGGCGCCACGAGGATCCCTTCGAGCTCGGACACCATCTCGGGGATGCCCCCGACGGTCGTCGACACCACGGGCAGACCCGAGGCCATCGCTTCGATCACGACACAGGGCAGGTTCTCGATCCGGCTCGGCAGCACGAACACGTCCGAATGGCGCAT